>JAFVBP010000186.1 GCA_017479925.1 Selenomonadaceae bacterium
CACGCGAATCAAAGCTTTGCCGCCGTTTTGAATTTCGATTTCGATGCGACGTGCGCCCGCGTCAATCGAATTTTCGACGAGTTCCTTGACGACGGAAGCGGGACGTTCGACGACTTCACCCGCCGCGATTTTGTTGACGGTAGCCGTGTCCAAGAGTTTAACGTTCATGTGTTCACCTCGAAAGTTTAATGTTACTTTCTTTCGGCAGCGAAAGAAAGTAACCAAAGAAAGCTGCGCCCGCGTTAATGCATCCTGCATTAATGCGACGGGCGGTTGCGGCCGACATCCATGTCGGCCTTGTTACCGTTGCTGTTTAACGTTCATGTCAAAAACCTCCGCCGAGCGTCGACAAATTCACGTCAACAACCGTGTCTTGATAATACGGCGTCGTGACGGAAACACCCGCGGGCGTGTCGAAATCTTTCGGGCGCGAATCGTCTTCGGGGACGACAACCCAAAAGATAACGTCAACTTGTCCGCTTGTGAGCGCGGCGGCACGAGCGGCACTGTCAACTTGGACAAGCTCAATGTTTTTGTTGATGCGTTTGGAAATTTCCGCGAGAACAGCCGTGTTGAAACCCGCGGGCGTGCCGCCAGCCAAAACCAAATCGAGCGGCGGCAGGTCGCCCGTGATACCGACGCGAATCGTTTGCGCTCCGTCGAAGTGCGGCAATTCAACGGCTTTCGGCGGAGTCAACGTCGCTTTTCGGATAAATTTATCGGTCAAGGCGTCAAGTGTGCCGTCGCCTTTCATTGCGCCAATCGCCGCGTCAAACGAAGTTTTCAAGTCGGCATCTTCGGAACGCATGGCGCAACAGAAATTGTCGACGAGCCGAACCGTCGCCGCGTCTTTAATCTCAAGGTCGGAATTGTTCGCGCTCATGTATTCGGCGACGCTTTTGTACGTGCGAATGCCGTCGATCTGTTTGCCCTGCAACGCCATGTTCATGGAGTTGAAGTTTTCGTAAAAGCTGATTTCGCCGCCGCTTGAAACTTTGGCGGCTTGTTCGGGCGTCGAATTCAGTTGCGTCAACATGCCGATTTTCGACGCGGAATTTTCGTTCGACGAGCCGCAACCCGTCAACATCAGCGCAATCAGCACGAGCAGAAAAATTTTCTTCAAGTTAATCACCTCACGTCAATTTTTGCAGATGCGGTCGATCCAATCAAACAGTTCGGGCAAGTCGTAATCGCCGCCGTGACCGCGTGCCCACGGGCTGAAAAAGTCGACGTTCGCGCCGCTGTTTTGCAATTTGAGCGCAAGAATCGCGGGTATCGCAAGCGACGTGTCTCTGTCCGCCGCGCCGTGACGAATTCGGAAATGTTTGGCAGTCGTGACGTCCGCCCGCCCGATAAAGTTCAGCGGATTCATCATGCAGATAACCGTTTCGTCGGCGAAATTGTCACTGAACAGCGTCGTCGCGAAATGTCGCGGCTCATTGGTCGACGTGCCGAATTCGTCGTTTTCCGCCGAACTCAAGTCGAGTTTGTCGAAGGCGGGAGCCGCCTTCATGCGCGTGACGGCGACGGGATATTTTTTCAAGTCGACGGCAGTGACGCGCCCGTTGCGAATCGTAATCCAGTCGACGCCCGAAAGATCTTCGCCGCGGTCAACGGCAGCCTGCGCGGATTCGATATACTTGCGTTCGATAAACTTCCTGAACGAACCGTTACCGTTTTTGTCGAGCGTCAAAAGTTTGCCGTTCTCGTCGCGCAGATTCAAACTGTTGACATACGCGGGAAATGCGGCGCGCAAAGTCTTCGACGCGGAAATTTCGTCTGCGGTCATCTCGAAAGCGTTTTCGACGGCAACGGGCTTGTTCGCGTCGTCGGAAGTAATTTCGGACGGCGGTTTCATCTGCCACATTGCGGGAAAATATTTCGTCACATCGCCAAAAATCCACTCGTAAGCGGCATCGGCGTGTTCAAGATTTGTAATCGGGCAGTAATCGCTTGACGCAAAAATATCGTCGCGTTCGAAGGCGGCACCAATTTCGTCGAGATACGGCGCGAATTCGGGAGCGTTGCCCGTTGAACCGAGAGCCGCACTCAAAGCCCCACCTGCCGAAGTGCCGTTGGAAATGATTTTTTCGACATCGCCCGCAGGAAGTTTGTCGCGATTGTAACGGAGCCAACGAACGGCGGCTTTGTAATCGACAATCAGCGCGGGAGCTTTGCCGACGAATTTTCCTTCGGCGACGGTCGTGCGTCCGCGAATGGCGGGGGCGACGACGACAAGTCCGCGTGTCAAAGCGACGAGCGAGGCATTGGGTTGACCGCTCATCGGGTCTTTTTCGACGGGCGCAAGAATTTTGCCGGGCATGAAACCGCCGACGCCGTTCGGCAGAAAAATCGGCGCAGTTTTCGCGCTGTAACCGTTAATCGTGCCGCCGCGCAGATATTCGACGGGAACATAAACGCTCAACTTCTGCATGTCGCTTGCGGGCTTGCCGACGTAAAAAATATTTTCATACGCGACAAATGTCACGGCTTGCCCGTCGCAGAACAAAGTTTTTTCGACGCCTTGAGTCGCGTCAAATTTCAAATCGACGTTGACCGCTTCGCTCACGGCAACGGTTTGCGCGTCACAAAAATTCGCCGTGCCCGTCAACGCGCCGAAACTCAAACCGAGTGCCAACGCCCGAATCAAAAAATGTTTCCGCATCCAATCACCTCAAAACAAAATCAAACCTGCCGCGATTAACGTCAATACCGCCGCTTCGACGAAGTTCAGCACTTGCCCGACGTTTCTTCGACGCGGAATCAACGCACGTCAAAACAGAATCAAAGCCGCCGCGATTAACGTCAGCACCGCCGCTTCGACGAAGTTCAGCACTTGCCCGACGTTTTTTCGGCGCAGGATTAAATTTCGGACGCGCCCCGCGAACAGTGCCACGCACGAAAAAATTATCACGGCTTGCACGGCGAACACGACGCCCAAAAACAAAATTTGCAGACTTGCGCCGTCGCGATTCAGGTCGACGAACTGCGGCAGGAACGCCAAAAAGAACAGTAACACTTTCGGATTTAAGACGTTCATCAAAACGCCGCGCTTGTACAGTGCCGCCGCCGTTGACTTTGCGGTTGACTTGGCAAGCGAAAGTTTTTTGCCCGCACGAGCTGCTTTGAACGCGCCGAACGCCAGATATAACAGATACGCCGCGCCGAAAATTTTCAGCAAGAGCAGTGCCGTCGCCGAATTTTTTATCAGAGCCGCCACGCCGACCATGACAAGCGTCGTGTGGAAAATTATTCCGCTCACCAGCCCGCACGCCAAAGTTATGCCTGCCCGTGCGCCGTCCGCCAAACTTTTCGTGAGCAGATACAATATGTCGGGACCCGGTGCCAACGTCAACAGAATCAACGCCGTCAAGAAGTACGCGAAAGTTGACCAGTCCAACAAAAACACCTCCGCAGAAATTCTATCACAAATTTCTTGCGGAGGCGCGAATTTTTTACTACAGCTTACGTTCGTTCAATCAGCTTTTAGAGTTACTCAAGTGACTTGGCAGGTGCCCGATAACGATTCGTTCGTTATCGTCGTCGTGGAAAAAATATATTCTCAAACATTTACGCGGCTCTCGGTCGGAGCCTTTGGTTAAGTGGAAGTCGAGTCGTCGTCGCTTCCCGTTATAATCTACGAAATACTTTTCGCCGTGCATTCCGGCGCTTACGTCGGTGATTGACCTTCGGTAATCCAGCCCAAGTTCGCGGCAACTTCGCCGGAATTCGGTTTCGGTAACTTTATAATACGTTGTCAACAGTTCTACTGCCCGCCAAACAAGTTGCGGGTCTTGATACTCGGCTTTCTTCAGACTTCGTCGCGCTCGTCCCGTCAGGACAATCGCGCCCGTCAGCTGAGTATCGATTAATCGTTCAACGTCACGGTAGCTGAACTTTGTCGGCTTGTCATGTTGTCGTTTTTTCAAGGTGAACAACTCCTTCGTAATTTTTTCGTGCAAAAGTTTATCGAACGTTTCTTAGACGAACTTAAACGTCGCACAAAAAAAATTCCTCGCCCGCGCAGGTTGAGGAATTTTTTACGGTTTGTGACGCTTGTTCGACGTGAAATTTCACGGTTTGCAACGCTTGCAGGGCACGTAACCCGCATTGATTGCCTCGTCGCGGCTTTGGAAATCGACGCGATTGTTCGGATTCATCCTGTCGACGAACGAACAGCTTGAGACGTGAAATTTTCGGCTGTTCGCGTTGCCGACGTAATTTGTCGCGAAAACCGTTGCAACCGTCGCCGTCACGACAAGCACGGCAACAATCGCGGCGAAAAATTTTTTCATGGCGTGACCTCCTTAAGGTTTACAATTGCCGCAAGGAGAATAACCCGCCGCAAACGCTTCTTCGCGTGTGTTGAACGGAACTTGGTTTTTGTAATTCATTTCCGGAACGGACGGGCAGTCGCGGCGATGAAATGTTTTTCTGTAACTGTTGCCGATATACGGCGTGTCGAATTGAGGCGGCGCAGCGATAACGGTTGCGGCCGTCAAAATCAAGCCGGCGACAATCACGGCAAAAATTTTTTTCATGACGTGACCTCCTCAGTGGTGACGGATGACTTCAAATCGCCAGAGCGAAACTTTTTCGTCGGCGCGGATGTTCGCTTTGCGTTTGGCGATTGCAATTTGTTCTTCGACGGTGTCGACGCCTTCCAAGTCGGGCAACAGCAGACCGCGACGATTGCCGTTTTCGACGATGACGCCGTAACGCCGCACGTCGAGATCTTTGACGCTGAAAATCCGTTCGGGTTCGCCCAAAACGTCAACGCTGTATTCGATATCGTCAAGTTCGTCGACGGTGACAGGCTCAAAGCGCGGGTCACGCGAACAGGCGGAAATTGCGTTCTGCAAAATTTCTTCCGCCAAAGTGTCCTGCGTCGCCATAATCGTGCCGATACAGCCGCGCAGGTTGCCGTCCTTGTGCAGGCTGACGAACGCGCCCGCACGTTTGGAAGTCAACTCGTCGGGCAAATTCGCGGGAAGTTTTGCGACTCGGTGCGTCTTTACGAAAGTTTCCAGACTGTGACGCGCCAACTTGACGAAAGCATCTTCGTTTGACTTGCGACGGGCAGTTTCACGGCGTTTGAAGTCGGCAAGTTGCACGTCGAAATTCCTGCTCGAATCAGCGTCGCCGACGTTGAACCAAACAATGCCGTAACCGACGCCGAAGGTGCCTTCGTAAGACAACTTTTCGGCGGTGACGGCTTTTCGGTCAAGCGCGCCCGCCATAATCCAAAACGACCGCAAACCGCATTCGGCGGCACGCGAACAAATTTTTTCGTCCATGGTCAACAGCCGCAGAAATTTCGCGCCGCTCAGGTTGTCCATGACTTGCGAATCGAAAACCGCGCCTTCGGGCACAATGCCGTAAGGACCGTCCGCTTTGAGTTTGTGCGACAAGTCGCCGCTTGCCACGAAGAAAATTTTCCGACCGAGTTCGTCCGCCGCACGCGCAATCAGTTGCCCGAATTTGTAATGCGTCGCCGCGTTGAGACCCGACAAGCCGATTCGCAAAAAGTTCACGCGGTTGAAGTCAAGTCCCGCCAGTTGCAAAAATCGCAACGGAATCATCGTGCCGTGATCAAGTGACGGGTTACGTTCGCCCAAAATGCCCGCGGGAATTTTTTCGTCCGACGCCAACGTCGAAAGTTTCTGCGCAAAAAGTTCGTCGTAATTGACTTCCAACTTGACTTGCGGCGCGCCGAAACGTGACATGTTGCCCGTCGCCCGTTCGCCCGGCGAAATGTGGAAATAATCCGCGTACAAAACCGAGTGCGGGCTTGTGACGATTATCGTGTCGGGCTTGAGTTCGACGACGCGTCGCGAAATTTCTTCGTAAGCTTGTGTCGTCGCCGAAATTTTTTGTTCTTCGCCGTGACCGACTTCGGGCAAAATTATCGGCGGGTGCGGAACGACGACTGCTCCCAAAATGCTCATGCCGAATACCTCCACAAAAATTTTTGCGACGATTATAGCACAAAATCTTCGACGCGTTGTCGGGAAAATTTTTTCCGCAAGTTAGCCGACAGGATACAAAATTTCCCGTGCACGATTTTATAATGACGGCAAAAACTTTCATGGAGTGATTTTTATGTTTGGAGTACTTTTCGACATAGCCGGCGCGGTGCTTTCGGGCAAAGACATGGGCGAACAGATGCGCGAATCCGACCGCCGCAAGCAGGAAGCCATCAGCAAATCGAATTCGCAGACCGCCGGCAGAGTTGCGGGAATCGCCGCGCTCGGAGCCATTGCCGCCTTGGGAATCAGCAAACTTTCCGACAACAAACAAAATTCCGCCAAACGTGCGTAAGGAGTGACCGTTATGCTTGAATTTATTGGTGCGATTTTGACGGGCACGTGCACCGAAAAAGCCCGCGAACACGACCAACGCGTCGCCCGCGAATACGACGAACAAAATCAGCGCGACGTTTCCAGACATCAAACGCGCAACAATTTAATCACGGGCGCGGCGGGACTTGCCGTTTTGGGTGCACTTGCCCTGTTCGGCAACGACAAACTCGGCGACAAAAACAAAACTCCCGCGCCGAAAAATTTTTAGGACTTCGCCGCCGAATCACCGACAACAAAAAATCCCCGTCACGTCGACGGGGAATTTTTTTTTGATATGCAACAGCAACGGTAAACGGCCGTCACGGACGACGGCCGCTCCGCTTGCGCATGATACAGGATGTATCATAGCAAGCGCGTCTTTCTTTGGTTACTTTCTTTCCACGTGGAAAGAAAGTAACACACGACACGTCGGGGAAATTTTTTTTGTGTGCGTGATGATTTTTATTCGACGGGCTGTTCCGCAGGTTCAGGTTGCGGTGCCGGTTGCGGTGCAGGCGCAGGCGTCATGCCCGGCTTAATCGCGTCGGCGAATTTCGTATCCGTGAATGGTTCCGTCGGCATCGGCTCAATCGCAAGCTGACCGCCTTTGACGGCAGCGGTTGCGGACTCAATCGCCTTGTGCGCCGCGTCAATCGAAACGCCCAAGCACTTCATGAGCTTGTCGGGATTGTGGAAACCCATTGAACTTTCGGCGGAAACCCAATCCCAGTACCACTGCGCCTGTCGAACGAGTTGACGGGCTTCGGCAAGCTGTTCGTCGGTCGCGCCCGCAAGGTGAGCGGCTTTGATGACTTTGTGAGCGCGAGCGGTCGTTTGTCCCGCAATGCGCAAAAGTCTAAACGTGTTGTCGTTAATCGTTTGCACGCGGTGCAACATCGTTTCGTAAGATTCGTCGTGGCATTTCGCGCAGCCCGTGTCGTAATGTTTGAGCGGGTGCGTCATCCAATGCGAAGTATATTTGACGCCGTCTTTGCGATCGTAAGGCATATGGCAATCGACGCAGGTGACGCCGTTAAGCGCGTGCACCGAATCCGTCCACGCCTCGAAGTCGGGGTGCTGAACCTTCAACATTTCCGCGCCGCTGTCGGGGTGAATCCAATCGTAAGTAAATTTCGGGTCGTGACCGTCGTGATAATATTTATATTCGCCGTCGGGGTCGAGACCGTTGGCGAAAGGCATACTGACGCGACCGTCTTCATTTTTGCGGAAATAATATTCGTTGTGACATTGCCCGCAGACGTAAGCGCGCATTTCGTTATGTGTCGCCTTGTTCACGTCAACGCCCATTGCCGCCATTGACTCAATGAAGCCTTGATTGTAAACGCGCAACTGCATCGTGTCGGGGTCGTGACAAGTCGAGCAACCGAACCATTCGTCCTCTTTAATCGGCGCGGCAACTTCGTCGAACGGCTTGGACGCGAAATCCCAACCGCTCTGCTTGAAATAAACGTCGTACATGTAAGAGCTTTTGCAGACGATACACGAGCCGGGCTGTCCCGGAATTCGCTTGGAGTTGAGCTGGTCAACACCCGCATACCAATGCCCGCGGTCGTCGTCGTATTGAATCGAGAACTTGTAACCTTTGAACAGCTCAATCTGTTCGGGCTGTTCGGTCAAATGCGAATAAGCGTCCGCGCCGCCGAATCCCGTCGGGCTGGGCGACGTGTCCATCGTCATCTTAAACGAGTTGAACTGCAACGGGTAAGCTTTCGCGTAACCCATGCGCGTCAACTTTTGGCCTTCGGGAATTGCCGCAAGTTCAAATTTCGTCGCGGGTTTGGCAATGACTCTGGCGAACAGCAACCCGAAGAACGCCACGCACAAGACGAGTATGCCCGCGATACATTTTTGCATCTTAGTCAACTTTAATACCTCCCTCCAAGTGATTCGTGCCGTGCGCAACTTTGCTGTGGCACTTCAAGCAGTCTTCCTGCGTGCCGCTGGGCGCGGTGTTGACGTACGACATTGCCGCTTCGTGACAGCGCAGACAGTTTTCGGCAACCATCTTTCGGGCGTCCGCGTCAAGCTTGATTCGTTCGGGATAATCGCGCATCGCCTCATGATACATGTCGACCATGCCCGTGCGCCCTTTTTCGATCAGGTAATGCGCGGTGTTGTCGTGCGGCAGGTGACATTCGACGCAGTCTTGATTGCGGTGAATCGACATTGCGAACGTTTCAGCCTCGTGTTTCATTGAGTGGCATTGTCCGCAAAATGTCGGCGTGCCCGACGCGTGCAGGAACAGTGCGCCGATACCGCAGGCAGCCGCGCCGATTACGAAACCGCCGGCAAGACATTTCAGCGTGTGCTTTTCGAGCAAATCTTTAATGCACATCTCGTGACCTCCCTTCGTAAAGCAATTTGGAATTTGAAATTAGGAATTTGAAATTAATTGGTTCGTGTGTCAGCGTTTGATTGCGATTAACGTGCCCGCGCATATTGTCGACACGCTCAACCACAGCAACCAGATAAACGGCTTTGTCGTGACGGTCGCGGTTATCGGCATGTTCGACAGCTTGTCAAGTGTCGGCAAAATTTCAAGCCGCGCCTTTTGCAGGTCGCCCGATATGCCCGTCAATCGAACGCGCCGCTGACCGTTGAAAGCTTCAATCGCCTGTGACGTGCCGCCGTCCGCCGTGACCGTGATTATCGGGTGAATCGCCTCGACAATTTCGCCGTCCGTGATTGTGATTGTCGCCGTCGCCTGAATCGGGTTGCCGTCGTCGTCGCGATCAATCTGCGCGTCCGTGAAGACGTAACCGAGTTCGCCGTCCATTGCGAACAGTCCGCGTGTCAACATCAATTCCATAACGTCGCCGATTTCGGGAGCGTGCGGAGCAATGTACACGTCGCCCGAAAAACTTTTGTGAATCGCAGGTTCGCGAGCCGCGTCCGTGCCGTTACCGCGCAGTTTCGTCAAAGCCCGAACAACTTCGCCGTCGACGGTGTAGACGTAAAATTTTTCGCGTTCGTCGTCGCTGAAGGTTTGACCTTCGTAAATGACTTCGTGTCCGCCGATTTGAAGTTTTGCGCGAGGTTTAAGTTCCTGCGTGACCGTGTCGCCCGTCGACGAAATTACAATCGCCGCCAACATTGCGACGAAACCGACGTGCGCGATTTTTCCGCCGAGACTGATTGAACGACCGAATTTCGCGAAGGTGTAAATCAACAGTACCGCCAACGCCAACGCGATTGGTGCCGTGCTCTTGACGTAAAAATCCGTGTCGACCGCCGCCGCCTCACCGAACAGTTGACTTAAAAGCGGCATGGACATTCCGACCCAGACAATCGCCGCGACGAAAATTATCAGCAAACTTCCGAGCAGTACCGCGAAAGCCGATTCGCCGTGTGATTCGTAAAGCGCACCTTGCGGAAGTTGTTTCGCCTTCCACAGAATCAACGTCAGCCCGCCGATTAAAATTACCGCGTCCGCCAATGCGATTGCCGCGCCGACCGTCGAGCTTGCGAACGAGTGAACCGAAAAGTCGCCCAAGATGCCCGACCGCGTCAGGAACGTGCCGTAGACGACCAGCGCGTAAGTGAACGTCGCCGCCACGTGAGCTTGAATCATCACGGCGGATTTTTTTCGCGCCAGATTGACCAGGTGCAACAACACGGCAGTCATCAGCCACGGCACGAGCGACGAGTTTTCGACGGGGTCCCAGCCCCAGTAGCCGCCCCAGCCGAGAACTTTGTACGCCCAATAGCCGCCGACGAAAATTCCTGCGCCGAGGAAAGTCCACGCCGTCAACGTCCAAATTCGCGCTTCGGCAAGCCAACTTTGCGACGCCGCTTCCGTCAACAGACTGCCCAAGCTCAACGCGAACGGCACGGCAAGCAAGGCGTAACCGACGAAAATTATCGGCGGGTGAATTGCCATCCAAAAATCTTGCAACAGCGGATTCAGTCCGACGCCTTCGACAACCTGCGCGGGATTCGGCGCGAACGGTGACTTCGCCAAAACCAACGCCGTCAAAATCGCTTGCAACAGGAAGTAAATC
>JAFVBP010000187.1 GCA_017479925.1 Selenomonadaceae bacterium
ACAGGCAACGGTCAAACGATGATGGCGGGCTTGAACTGCGCGACGCCGTGCTCCGTGGCGTGGAAGATTTTGCGTCGACTTGCTTCCGACGCGGCGACAATCTCCGACGACGTGGCGGCAAATGCAATGCGACGGCTTGCCAATCCGTTCGGCGACGACGCGAAAATCATTTCGGGCGAATCGGGTTGCGCGGGCTTTGCACTTGTCAACGCGGCTGTCAATTCACCCGAACTGCGACGGGCTTTGGACATTGACGAGCAGTCGCGAATTTTCGTCATCAATACCGAAGGCGACACTGACCCCGACAACTACGTTAAAGTGGTCAGTGATCAGTGGTCAGTGGACAACTAACCACCAACACTAACCACTAACCACCAGCCACTAACCACTAAAAGGAGGCTTCACCGTGAAATTTTTGAAACTGCTGCTGTTGTTGCCGATAATCGCGCTGTTGACGGCTTGCGGCTCTGACAAAACTCCGTTGCCCGAATTGCGCATGGGCACGGGCGGCGAAGGCGGCATGTATTATTCCTACGGCACGCAACTTGCCAAACTCGTCGCCGCCGACGGCAAGATTCGCCCGATTAACGTGCAGGCAACTTCGGGCAGTGCCTCCAACCTGCGCTTGTTTCAGGAAAAAGTTCTCGACCTGGCGATTGTCCAAAGCGACACCTTGTCCGACGCGATTAACAAACGCGGAAATTTCGCCAACGTCGACAAAGCCGTCAATTACGCGGCGGTTGCTGCCGTCTATCCCGAAGTTTGTCAAATTGTCGTCGCCAAAGATTCCGACATCAAGACCATCAACGACCTTGTCGGCAAACGCGTTTCAATCAGCGACCGCGAGTCGGGCAGTATGAAAAACGCCGAACAAATTTTGCAGACGCACGGCATTACCAACGACATGTTTTCGCCGATGTACATGTCATTCGCGGAAGAGGCGACGGCTCTGCAAGACGGGCTGATTGATGCGTTTTTCGTCACTGCGCCCGTGCCGTCGACACCGATAACCAACTTGGCGGACAACAAGGAAATTCGTCTGCTGTCAATCTCCGCCGACGCGCAACAAAAATTGATGCAACTGAGCGGTTATACGCAATACACAATTCCCGCGAACAACTACAAAGGTCAAACCGACGAAGTTTCGACAATCGCCGTCAAAGCGGTTTTGGTTGCCAACGTCGAAGTGCCCGACAAGGAAATCAGCTATCTTACCGAATTTGTTTTGACGAACGCCGACAAACTTCCGCACGACAAAAACATCAAGCTTGATGTGAATTTCGCTGTCGAAGACGTACCGTCAGCTTTTCATCCGGGTGCTGCCACGTTTTACAAGTCGCAAGGCGTCACGGTCGATTCGTTCAAGAATTAAATCGCGTTGTTGACGGCTGCGGCTCCGAAACGTCGAACAATGATTTTCGCTTCGACACGGGCGGCAATTAAGTCGCGTTGTTGACGGCTTGCGGTTCCGACACGTCGAACAATGATTTTCGCTTCGACACGGGCGGCAATTAAGTCGCGTTGTTGACGGCTTGCGGTTCCGACACGTCGAACAATGATTTTCGCTTCGGCACGGGCGACAAATAAATCGCGCTGTTGACGG
>JAFVBP010000188.1 GCA_017479925.1 Selenomonadaceae bacterium
ACTTTTCTTTTGGCGCAAAAGACCCGCTTTAAAAGCGGGAGAACAATTTGTTACTGTCTCGTCAATCGAAGCGACAACGTCAAACTAATTGGATGCAACGTCTACGTTGCCAAAAGAAAACAGCCCGCTACGATACATCCTATATCGTGCGCGGGCGGCGGCCGTCATCCATGGCGGCCTGAATTAACGGCAACTGTCGGCGCGTTGACATTACGCATTACGCATTACGAATTACGCATTGCAGTTCAGCTTGACAAGGTAAGTTTGTACGTTATAATCGAAACAAAGTTTTTTCGGAAAGGACGTTGCCTTATGCAAGTCGGCGAGGTTGTTGAAAAAAATTTCTTGCGACCGATTGACAACACGTCGGTTGTGCAACAGGTTATCGACCGTTTGACTTACGCAATGATTTACAAAGAACTGCGCCCCGGCGACAAGTTGCCGACAGAAATGGAGCTTGCCTCAAGTTTCGGCGTCGGACGCAATTCGATTCGCGAGGCGATAAAAATTCTGGTTTCCTTCGGCGTGCTCGACATTCGACGACCCGAAGGTACCTTCGTCGCAAGCGGCTTTTCCGACAAAATGATTAACCCGTTGCTGTACGGCATAATCCTCGATCAGTCGGACTCGATCGATTCGCTCAAAGAACTGCGCGAGTGGGTTGACTTCGGCATCGTCGAACTTGCAATGGAAAAAGCCGAACCCGAAGATTTATTTCAGCTCGAAGAACAGCTCGACAAGCTTTTGACCGAAATCGACGGCGGCGACGCGGAAAAAGTTTTTCGTGCCGACGACGAATTTCACGAAGCAATTTCGACCGCCGCGCATAATTCACTGCTCGGACAAATTGCAAGGCTCGTTCGCACGTTGACAAGCGAAATGCGCATGAAGACGATTCACAACATGCTCAATCTCGGCAAAGGTCGCGAACTCAAAAAGGCTCACGAAGATTTATTCGACATAATCAAGCGCAAAAACGACACTTCCGCCCGACAACTGCTCGTCGACGGCTACTTTTACAAGTACAACATTTTGCGCAAATAAATTCGGCACAACACGCCTCGACGCAACGTCGGGGCTTTTTTCGTGTTATAATCGGCGAAAACTTTACGAGGAACTTCACATGCACAAACTTTTGACGGAAGCACTGCGCGACGAATTGATTCGCGACGCGACAAAAAAATTCGCACGGCGCGGAGAATTTTTGATTTACGGCTTGGCGGGCACGCAAAAAGTTTTGGTCACGGCGGCGGCTCACGAACTCAATCCGCGCCCGACGATAATTCTGGTCAGCGAACGCGAAAAAATTTCACCGTGGCGCGACGACCTTGCCGAACTGTTGCCCAACGTCACGGTCGAGGAGCTGCCCGAACTGGACTTGGCGGACGTTCAGGCGTCAACCGTCGGTCTTGAACGGCAGGCTCAACGTTTGGCGATTTTGGCACGACTGTTGCGCGGCGAAAAAATCATCGTGCTTGCGACGGCGGCGTCGGCAGTCAAAAAAGATTTTTCGCGGGCGGACTTGCTCAGATTTCAACTGTGCGTCAAAGTCGGTCAGCAAATATCGCTGGAAGATTTTTTGACGCAACTTGTCGATTTCGGTTACGAACGTGCGGACGAAATTGACGCCATCGGGAAATTCAGCGTCAACGGCGGGCTTGTCGACATCTTCCCGCTCAACGAAGCGACGCCGTTCCGCGTGGAATTTTTCGGCGACGAAGTTGATTCGATTCGCTCAATCGATTTCGACACGCGCCGTTCGATTAAAAAATTCACGTCGCTGACGATTTTGCCGATAAAAAATTTCGGCACCGCGAACGAACCGTTTTTGACGTGCGCGGGCGAAGGCGGCACAATTTTATTCGACGAACCTGCGCGAATTTTCGAGGCGATTCACCGCTTGAACGTCGAAGATCCGTCGCTCAAGAAAAAAATTTTCACGTTCGAGCAACTCGTCAAAAGTTCACGCGCAGGCAGTTTGATTCACCTTGAACTGATGCTGAAAAAAATTCGTTCGCTGGAGCCGACGGAAAGTTTCGGTATCACCGCCGCCAACGTCACGAGTTTTCAAGGGCAGACGAAATTTTTCCTCGACGAATTGTCGCACCTTGTCGAACGCGGGCAGAAAATTTTTATCGTCTTCGCAAGCCAAGCCAAACTCGACGGCACGGCGAAGTTGTTGGCGGAAAATCATCTGTCGGGCATCAACCTTGAACTCGGCAACTTGACCGACGGCTTTTCGTTACCTGCGGCGAAATTGGTCGTCTTCACGGAGAAAAATATTTTCGGCACAAGCGCACGTCGACGGCAACCGAAATTCGCGGAGTCGGGCGAAAAAATTCGCAGTTTCAGCGACATCAAGCCCGGCGATTACGTTGTGCACGTCGAAAACGGTATCGGCAAATATCTCGGCGTCGAAACGTTGGAGTTCAACGGCGTGCGCAGCGATTTTTTGCACATCAAATACGGCGGCGAAGACAAATTGTTTATTCCCGTCGAACAGGTCGGCTTGTTGCAAAAATACATTTCGGGCGACGGCACCGTTCCGAAATTGTCGCGGCTCGGTTCGGGCGATTGGGCGCGTGCCAAGTCAAAAGCCGCCACCGCCGTCGAAGACATTGCCGAAAAACTTTTGGAACTGTACGCACGTCGCGAAAAAGCACCCGGTTTCGCTTTCGCCGCCGACGACGCCAGTCAAGCCGAATTCGAGGACGCTTTTCCTTACGAAGAGACCGCCGACCAGCTCAAGGCCGTTGCCGACATCAAGCGCGACATGGAAAGTTTGCGACCGATGGACAGGCTCGTTTGCGGCGACGTGGGCTTCGGCAAGACCGAAATCGCGATTCGTGCGGCGTACAAGGCGGCAATGAACGGCAAGCAATGCGCGGTTTTGGTGCCGACGACGGTTTTGGCTCAACAGCACTACCAAACTTTTTCGGAACGGTTCGCGGGCTTCCTGCCGACCGTTGACGTTATCTGTCGTTTTCGCACGCCGAAGGAACAGCGGTTGACGTTGCAAAAAGTTCGCGCAGGTCAAATCGACGTGTTAATCGGCACGCACGCGATTTTGTCCAGCCGCATTCAGTTCAAAGATCTTGGCTTGCTGATTATCGACGAGGAACAGCGTTTCGGCGTCAAGCAGAAAGAAAAAATTCGCGCACTCAGCGAAGGCGTCGACGTGTTGACGCTGTCCGCGACGCCGATACCGCGAACGTTGCACATGAGCTTGACCGGTGCCCGCGACATGAGCTTGATTGAGACCGCGCCCGCCGAAAGGTTCCCCGTGCAAACTTACGTTATCGAGGACGACGACGCGATTATCGCCGAGGCAATGCGTCGGGAAATTCGTCGCGGCGGACAAATTTATTTCGTTTACAACCGAATTGAATCAATCGCCCAAATGCGCGACAGGTTGACGGCTCTTGTCCCCGAAGCGCGAATTCAGACGGCGCACGGTCGCTTGTCCGAAAACATGCTTGAGCAAGTCATGATGGATTTTTACGAAGGCGCGTTCAATGTCCTGCTGTCGACGACGATTATTGAAAGCGGGCTTGACGTTGCCAACGCCAACACGATTATCGTTTACGACGCGGACAATTTCGGTTTGGCGCAACTGTACCAAATGCGCGGACGCGTCGGTCGTTCAAGTCGCATGGCGTTCGCTTACTTCGTTCACCGCACGGGAAACATTTTGACCGAGACCGCCGAAAAACGCTTGCAGGCAATGCGCGAATTCGCTCAACTTGGCGCGGGCTTTAAAATCGCCATGAAAGATCTTGAAATTCGCGGCGCGGGCAACTTGCTTGGTGCCGAACAGCACGGACACATTGCGGGCGTCGGCTTCGAGATGTACTGCCGCCTGCTTGAAGACGCCGTCAACAAACTGCAACACAAGCCCGAAGAAAAAGTTCGCGAGCCTGACCCGATTATTTCGTTGCCGACCGAGGCGTTCATTGACCGAAACTACATTGCCAACGCGGGCGACAAGATTGACATTTACAAGCGATTGGCGGCCGTGCGCGAAGACATCGAAGTCAAAGACCTGCGCGACGAATTGATTGACCGTTTCGGCAACGTGACTGAGCCGGTCGAAAATCTTTTGCTCATCGCGCAGATTCGGCTTGCCGCGAAAAATCTTTCCGTCAAGTCCGTCACCGAAAAAAATCTGCGCGTCGAAATTATCTTCGCCGACATGAAAAAAATTTCCGCGCAAGGGCTGATTGACCTGTCGAAAACTTTCCGCAGCGATATGAAGTTCGTCGAGAGCGCGCAACGAATTTTCCTGACGTTCAAGACGAAAAAAAATCTCCTCAGCCGCGTGTTGAACGTGTTGAGGAGTTTGACCCGCCGTTGAAGTTTCTACCTGCCGAGAGCTTTCAAACAGGCGGCACGATTATTTTTCGCAAGTGTGTGGTTCGGATTAATTTCGAGTGCTTTGTCGAAGTCACGGAGTGCTCGTTCGTATTGCTTCAAGTAATAGTAAGAGACACCGCGATTATTGTACGCATCTGCATCATTCGAGTCGAGTTCGAGGGCTTTGTCAAAGTCTTGAATTGCCCGCTCATATTGTCCAAGGTTGTTGTACGCGTAGCCGCGATTGTGGTAAGCGTTCGCATAATTCGGCTTGAGTTGAATTGCTTTGTCGTAATCTTGAATCTCCCGTTCGTATTGCTTGAGTTCGCCGTAGGCGACGCCGCGATTGTAGTACATTGTCGCATAATTCGGATTGAGTTGAATCGCTTTGTTGTAATCTTGAATCGCCCGCTCGTGTTGTCCAAGTTCGTTGTAAGCGTTGCCGCGATTGTTGTACGCCTGATAAAGATTCGGATTGAGTTGAATCGCCTTGTCGTAGTCTTGAATCGCCCGCTCGTATTGCTTGAGACCGGCGTAAGCCGTGCCGCGTCCTCTCCAAGCATCTGCGTTGTTCGGATTAAGCTGAATCGCTTCGTCGAAAAGTTTTGCCGCGCCGTTGAAATCGTTTTGCGACCAAAGTTTCCACGCCTCGTCAACTTTCTGATTGGACAGAAAAACTTTGTCCTCGGCTTCAAACTTCTGCGTGAGTTGCTCTTTGGCTTCGGCGGACTTCGCTTCGGCAAGCTGACGTTTCAGTTCGGCGATTTGGCGTTCCTGGTCGGCGTTTGCCTTTCGCAAAGCTTCCATTTGAGCGACGAGCGTCGATTTTTCGTCGTCGGGTTTGTTGAGCCATCTTTTAATGTCGGCGTCGTCTATTTGGACTTTGACCGTGACGCGAATCAGGACACCTTCGAGATTGTCGACTTCCTCAAGCGGGAAAAAATGCGGCTCTTCGACAAGCTTCACGATATTTGCGGTCATCGTCTCGATAACGTCTTCGGCGAGTTCGTTGTTAATCGAGCGCGAATAACTCTTGACGTAAGTGCCCGCCTGTTCGCAAGCGTTGCGCATGGCGTCGGCTTTGGCGCGTTCTTTGGCGACGCCGAGATTTTCGCCTTCGCTCATGACGTAAGTGCCTTCGCCGTCGTAAACTTGGATTTCAGCGTGCGCGACGGCCGTCAACAGAAACAGCGTCGCAACAATCGCCGTCAAAAAATTTTTCATGTCGCCACCTCCGCAGCGAAATTTCGTCAAGTGTCGCAAATATCCTGCGCAAAAAAATCGGGCGTCCGAAGACGTCCGACGAAAATTTTCCGTGAAGTTTCAGCCGTCGTAGCCGAGTTCTTTGGCGCGTGCGTAATCGGCTTGAGCTTTGTCCGCGTCGCCGAATTCTTCAAGGCACAGCCCGCGAATATAGTAAGCGTAGGCCAAATTCGGATTGAGTTGAATCGCCTTGTCCGCGTCGGCAAATGCCCGTTGAAGATTTTCGCTCATCACATAAGCGACGCCGCGATTTAAGTACACCACCGCATTATTGGGATTAATTTCGATAGCTTTGGAATAATCGACAATCGCCAGCTCCAATTCGCCGAGATTGTAATAAGCGACGCCGCGATTGTTATACGCCTCGAAGTAATTCGGGTCAAGTTCAATCGCCGTGTCGTAATCGTCAATCGCCTGCTCGTGTTGCTCCATGTCGGCGTAAGCGGCACCGCGATTGTTGTACGCCGCCGCAAAATTCGGGTCAAGTTCAATCGCCGCGTCGTAATCGGCAATCGCCCGCTCGTATTGCTTGAGGTCGTCGTAAGCGATGCCGCGATTGTTATACGCCGCCGCGAAATCGGGCTTGAGTTCGACAGCCTCACCGTAGAGCCGAATCGCTCCGTTGTAATCCTGCGCGTAGTAAAGTCGGTTGCCCTCGTCGAGCTTCTGATTCGCCAAAAAGTCACGGTCGGCGTCATCAATCTGCTGACGAACTTCGTCGCGTTCGGTTTGAGACGCGGCTTGAGTGTAGCGTTCGCGAAGGTCTTCGATTGCGCGTTCGTTTTCGTCGGTAGCCGTCTGCGCCTCGCGTGTCTGCGTGATAATCGTTGACTTGTCTTTATCGTCGCGCTTGAGCCAACTTTGTAACTCCGCGTCGTCAACGTTGACTTCAACCGTCGCCGTCCAAACGATAATCGAAGTTTCGTCGCTGACTTGCTTGACGGAGCGGCTGTACTTCGGTTCGCCGACAAGTTGCCAACTGTTTGACGTAATCGCGGTGACTTCGTCGTCGGTCAATTCGTTGTTGACGGAACGCGAATAAGTCTTCAGGTAAACGCCGGCTTCTTTGGTCGCTTTTTTGATGGCCTTGTCGCGTGCGCGGAGTTTGGCAATGTCCTGCGATTCGACTTCGCTTGCGTAATCTTCGGCGGTCGCGGTGTACATTTTGACAGTTGCCCCGACAAGTGACGCCGTCAACAGAGCCGCGACAATCAGCAGAGTTGCAAAAAGTTTTTTCATGTCGTTCACCTCCGCGACGAATCAGCCGCTGTAACCGAGTTCACGAGCTTTCGCGAAGTCGGCTTGAGCTTTGGCGTTGTCGCCGAGTGATTCGTAACACAGCCCGCGATTGTAATAGGCCTGCGCCAAATTCGGATTGAGTTTTATCGCCGCCGAATAATCCGCAATCGCCTGCTTGTAATTTTCCTGCATGTGATAAGCGACGCCGCGATTGTTGTAAGCCATTGCGTGATTCGGGTCAATTTTAATCGCCGCCGAATAATCCGCAATCGCACGGTCGTATTGCCCCAGCTCGTCGAAGAGATAGCCGCGATTGTAATAAACTTCCGCATAATTCGGGTTGAGTTTCAGAGCTTTGTCATAGTCGGCAAATGCGCGGTCAAACTGCTTCGTGAAAATGAAACTGTTTGCGCGATTGTTGTACGCTTCGGCATAATTCGGGTCGAGTTGAATCGCCTTCGAGTAATCGGCAATCGCCCGATCGTATTGTTGACGATTAAAATTGGCGACACCGCGATTGTTGTACGCCAACGCAAAATTCGGATTGAGTTCAATCGCCCGATTGAGGTCGGCAAGTGCCGCGTCGTTTTGATTCAGTTGCAAATAAGCTATGCCGCGATTGTTATACGCCTTGTCGTAATTCGGCTGAAGTTGCAAAGCTTCGTTGAAGTCGGCAACCGCCCGCTCATGCTGCTTGAGGTCGTCGTAAGCGATGCCGCGATTGTTGTACGCCGCCGCGAAATCGGGCTTGAGTTCGACAGCCTCGCCGTAAAGCCGAATCGCGCCGTTGTAATCTTTGGCGTAGGAAAGTTTGTTGCCTTCGTCGAGCTTTTGAAGTGCCAAAAAGTCGCGGTCGGCGTCGTCAATCTGCTGACGAACTTCGTCGCGTTCGGTTTGTGACGCGGCTTGAGTGTAGCGTTCGCGAAGGTCTTCGATTGTGCGTTCGTTTTCGTCGAAAGAATTTTGCGCCTCGCGGGTTTGGTCGATAATCGTTGACTTGTCTTTGTCGTCACGCTTGAGCCAACTTTGTAACTCCGCGTCGTCAACGTTGACTTCAACCGTCGCCGTCCAAACGATAATCGAAGTTTCGTCGCTGACTTGCTTGACGGTGCGGCTGAACTTCGGTTCGCCGACAAGTTGCCAACTGTTTGACG
>JAFVBP010000189.1 GCA_017479925.1 Selenomonadaceae bacterium
CGCGGTGACTTGATGTCCGCAAACGTCGAAAATCTCGTTCGGCTTGATGAGATGCAGGTTGTGACGCTTGATTTTCAACGCCTGAGCCGTGCCCGCCGTCATGTAAATTTCAACTCCGCGCTCCAAGAATTTTTCAGCGTAACGACCATGGTCGCAGTGTTCGTGCGTGACCAAAATCGCGTCGGGCAGTTGCCAATTCAGCATTGCCAACGTTTTCGCTATTGGTAGCCCACATTCAAGTTGAACCGTTGCCTTACCGTCCGAAAACGCGTAACAATTACCTTTCGAGCCGCTGCCGAGAACTGCAATTTGAAATTTGGAATTAGGAGTTTGGAATTGTCGGCGCGAAGTTAATTCCACATTCCACATTTCACATTCCACATTGGTTTTCACGCGGCAGCCCGGCTTTCGTCGACGGAGATGTCGAGTTCGCTCTCGGTGACTTTGAACGCGAAGATTTGATTCGGCAACGTCACCAAACTGTTGCGCGTGTAACTTTCCGCGTCGTCAATCATGAGCGGCATTTCGAGGTTGAATTTCGTTTGAAACGCGTTCAAAATGTCGCACGCCGCCTTGAACTTTTCGCCTTTCGACAGCGACGAATACGGGACGCCGTAAATCATCGGCTCGCAGGTTTCGCGGATGTCGCCCGACGCCAAGGTCTTGAACAGCTTGAATTTGACGAATTTGAACTGCGCGTTGACGCTGTCCTCGGAGGCTTTCATTTGACGGTTGCGACGTTCCTGCGCCTGCGCGATTTGCGATTCAAGTTCGACGATTTTGGCGTTGAGCGATTTGTCGTCGGCGGTCAATTGTTCCAAACGTTTGCGCAAATTCGCCGCCTGTTTGAAGTTGTACAGTTGACGGTTAAGTTCGCTGATTCCCGATTGCACCGACCGAAGTTCTTGCCCGCGTTCGACGCTGAAATTCGCCTTCGACTGCAACGTTTCAAGCTGATTGCGAAGTCGTTCAATTTCGGCGGAAGCGCGTTTACCTTCGACGGAAATGCGTTCGAGCGTCTCGGCGATTTTTTCTTTCGGGAGCGCGGCTCCGCACGTTGGGCAATGAGTTTTCGTTGACCGATACCGGCGGCGAAGTTCGTCGCGCGTCGATTCAAGTTGTCGAATTTGCCGCGTCAAAAATTTCTGTTGCTCTTCGGATGACTCGGCTTGCAGTTTCGCAAAGCGTTCGTTAAGCGCGTTCAAACGTTGCTGAATTTCCGCCGCGTCGCCCGAAAAATCAAGGTCGTTAAGCTGCCGATTGATCTCCTCGATTCGTGCGGGAATTGTCGCGGCGTCTTTGCGCAGGCGTTTGAGTTCGTCGTCCAAGCCCGCCACGTCAACGAAATTTTCTTTCGGCGCGAAGTGCTCAAGCAGAAAATCACGCTGAACTTTCCACGCGTAATTCGGAAACTCAAACGGGTTGAACAGCAACGTTCCGAGACCGCCCGTCAAGTTGAAAACCTTCGTGTTGAAAACCGTCGCCGTGACTTCCTTGCCGTCGATGAACGTGCGATTTTTGTTGCCCGCCGTGACGAGCCGCTTAAGCGTGATGCCGTCGAATTCGATTGTCGCGGTCGGCGTTTGCGTGCCGATTGTCAGCCCTTGAGCGTCGAAACTTTTGGCGTCGACGCGTCCGAAAAGCACGAACGGCAGGATGCTTGCGATTGAACTTTTGCCCGAGCCGTTGCGCCCGCTGATTGTGACGTTGCGACCGTTCGCGACGATTTCGCCGTCGGGCAGGCATTTGAAGTTTTGCCAAACTATTCGATTGATTTTCATGTTAATCTCCTTTGTGGTAAGATGTCATGTCCAAATTTTCGCCGACTTCGTGTCGGTCATCTTTTTTTTAGAACGGTGCTTCGTCGATGATTTCGCCCGTTTCGGCGTCAGCTTGCGGTTCGGTCAAGTCAACTTCGCCGAGATTCGCGACGGGACGGAACGGGTTGCCGCCGTTGGTTTTCGTGAGCGGGCTGAACTTGAGCTTAATGCCCGTGTGGCGGAAGTCGTCGTTAATCGCGCCGAGATTGCCGTCGTACTCTTCGATCAAAGCGTCCGCCAGTTCGCGGAGTTTTTTGCAGCCGCCCCAGAACGCCATGCCTTCGCCTTCGACGAAATTGAAAACCGGGATTCGGTCGCCTTTGTAGGTCGCGAAACTCAAGCCGTTGACGGTCACGATGCCGCCGAATTGTTCGATGATGTCGTCGATTTTGACGGTTTGCGTCCCGACGACTTTTTTCGCGATGTTGCCGAGTTTGCTCATGGTAAAATCCTCCTCAAAGTGTTTGAATGTAATAATCTTGAAGCGCGTCGCGTTCGACGGCGTCCAATTCGATTTTGTACCGCCCGAAAATCTGTTCGCGGATGTAGCGGTCAAGGTTGTTCAACAGCTCGGTCGGCATGTTCTTACGCTCCATTTCGCGCAA
>JAFVBP010000190.1 GCA_017479925.1 Selenomonadaceae bacterium
ACTTGCGACTACGGGCGAATTCAATGCGATAATTTGTCTCGGCTGCGTGATTCGCGGTTCGACGACTCATTACGATTACGTCTGCAACGAAGTTTCCAAAGGCGTCGCGGCTGTCGGGCTTCAAAGCGGCGTTCCGACAATTTTCGGCGTCGTCACGACCGAAAACATTCAGCAGGCGATTGAACGTTCGGGCACGAAAGCGGGCAACAAAGGCTTCGACGCGGCGATTTCGGCAATGGAGATGGCGAACTTGCTGAACAATTTGCCGACCATCGAATTTTAATTTATCGGCTTGCCGACCCTAGGGCGTGTTGCTAAACTCAAAATTACGATGTGACGAGGAATTTTTTCGACTGACGAGGCGTAAGCGCGACGGGCAACGTGACGTTGCATCCAATTTGGTTCGGCGTTTTCGCTCCGATTAACGAATCGGTCAAACCAAATTGTTCCGTCGCTTTTAAAGCGACCGTCAAGCGCGCAACAACAAAGTCAGGCGGAAAAATAACCGTCACCTGTTAGATTTTACCGACACACTCTAAAAAAACCCGTTCCATATTCGGAGCGGGTAATTTTTTTGCCGTCAAGTTGTCCGCTTTCGTCGGAAAAGTCGTCGAACGTCAAGCCGCGTTCAATAACGTTTCAAGACCGAGTGACGCGCTTTGATAATGTTTTCGTCGAGTTGAGCGGGCGACGCGGATTTTAACGTCGGTGTCATGCCGAAATTTTTTTCGCCGCAGTCAACTTTCAACCAGCCGAAGCCCGCCGTTTCGACGACGAACAGAAACGCCCGTTCAATCGCGTGGGCAAGCGTACCGTCAAGTTGTCCGCTTTCGTCGGGGAAGTCGTCGAACGTTAAACCGCAATTCAGCAACGGTGCCAACGCTTTCGGCTTGAACCAAAACATTGAGCCGGCAGGAAACTCGATCAAATGTCGGCTGTCGATTTCAATGCCGAGTTTGCGCAAAAAATCACGCGTCGCGAAGAAATTTTCGCCCCAGTTAATCGAAACGCGAATCGGGTCAAAGTACTGCGGAAAGACCGCGCCGATTTCGTCACGCGACAAAATCGTCAAAATGCCGCCGACAATTTCACGACTGCCGAGCAAGTTGTGATACAGATGTTCGCGCCAACCCGACAGGCGTTTTTCGGCGTGCGGCGACTTTTTGCTGTGCAGGTGAACGCAGGCGTCGTAATTTTCATACACGTCGCGGAAACCGACAATCGCGGGCGCAATGTCACGACCGCGATTCGGAAAAATCTTCACGACGACATTGCCCTTGCCGAAATCGGCGAAAGTTTTTTCGATTGACGCTTTCTTGTCGGGCGACGTGGTCGAAATGTAAACGTCAAGACTTGTCGGCACGTTGAGCAAAAGCGTTTTCAGTTCGTCGGCAAGTTCGGGATAAAAAATGTGCACAATCGCGGCAAGTTTCAGCTTGACGGGCGGCGCGTCGAAGTCGAGCGGAATTTTTAGCGCGAAATCATTCGCCCGCTTGAGCTGAACGAAATCTTCGTAGCCGTTCATCTGCAGAAAAATCGCGTCGCCGCAATCTTCGCGTCGCGTGGTGTGGCGCAGGTTGTAAAAAATGAACTCGTACACGTCGGGGCGATTGACCGCGCAATAATCCTCGAACGGGCGCACGAAATTTCTGCCGATGAAACTGCGAACGGTGCGGTACAAACTCATTGGCGGCTCCCCTCGTAAAGTTTGATGTACTCGTCGGCGACATGTTCAATCGAAAACTTTTCGGCTTGAGCGTCGACGCGACTTGAAATTTTTTCGTAAGCAGTCAAGTCGTCGGCAAGCGTGCGAAGAATTTTCGCCAACGTGTCGACGGGAACTTTACCGTCAACCAAGTCGAAAACAATGCCCGCGTCGACGACCATTGCGGGAACTTCGCCCAAATTCGAGCTGACGACGGGTCTGCCCGCGAAAAAGCTGTCGATAATCAGCAACGGAAAACTTTCGCCCGCGTATTCGCTCGGCAACAAACCGATGTCCGCCGCCGCAAGATAATCGCGCACGTTGCTTTGAAAGCCCGTCAAATGCACGAATTCGGGGACGTTGCCGACAAGTTCGTCGTAAACTTCGCCCGCGCCGACGAGAATCAAGTCAATTCGTCGCCCGCCTTGAGAGTTCGCCAAAGTCACCGCGTCAATCGCCGACTGCCAACCTTTTTGCGGAATTGCACGGCTCACGACACACGCGACGAACGAATTTTCGGGTATGTTCAAATCTGCGCGGGCAATCGGATTAATCGTTGAACGCGCCAAACCGTTGCCGACTTTGTGAAAAATGTCTTCGCGCCCGAAATTGTTTTCGCGGAACGGAATTAAATTCTTGTCGGCAATGTACGCGAAGGCAGCGACGGATTTTTTCACG
>JAFVBP010000191.1 GCA_017479925.1 Selenomonadaceae bacterium
AACGTTAAGCCCGTCCATGAGCCAAAAGTTACGTGCGACAATTTCGGCGACGGCGGACAATTCGTCAACGGTGATATTTTCAACGAATTCGGCGACGGTCAACAGGACGTTCGCCCGCGCAATCAAAAGACTGTCGCCCTGCAATTCGTAGCCGTAGACGCTTTGGACAGCTTTTGTCGCTTCGGTGAGCTTGTCGACGTTTGCGGGAATTGCGCGGAGTTTCCTGTCGAGGATACCGACACGTTCGTTGACGGCAATGGCTTCGCCCGATTCGGCGTCGTAGCGCGTCGTGATAAACGGAGCCTCACCGCAGGCAATTTCAATCCAGCGCGAATCGATCAAGCTGTCGTCACAGGCGGCGTCGACCATGAACTTGACGACATGCGGCGGCGAAAAAACTTCGGCATTTGAACGCGTTCGCGCAGATTTTTCGTCGTCCGACTTTAGGGCACGCGGGATAACGCTTGCAATGTCGCCGTCGAAAATTTTCTTGCCCGTGTTGAAGTCGCGCAACAGAATTTCGGTCACGTCAGGCGGAAATTTCGTCCAGTCAATCAACACGGCGGTCACCGTTTATCGAGGTGTTTGGCGAGCGTGTTGCCCGCAAGTTGCACGAGCTGAACCAAGACAATCAGCACGACGACGGTCGCCAACATGACTTCGGGGCGGAACCGCTGATAGCCGTAACGAATTGCCAAGTCGCCGAGCCCGCCGCCGCCGATTGCGCCCGCCATAGCCGATTCGCCGACGAGCGCGATAATTACCGTCGTCAACTGCGCGACGATTCCTGGCATTGCTTCGGGCAACAAAACTTTCGTGATAATCTGCGCGGGCGTTGCGCCCATAGCTTGAGCCGCTTCGACGAGACCTGCGGGCACTTCTTTGAGCGACGTTTCGACTTGCCGCCCGATAAACGGTATCGACGCGATAACGAGCGGGACGATAGCCGCCGTTGTGCCGATTGCCGAGCCGACGAGCAGCCGCGTCAACGGGATAATTGCAACCATCAAGATTATAAACGGTATCGAGCGCACGGCGTTGACGACCGAGCCGACCGTTTGATTGATGATGACGTTTTCGAGAATTTGACCTTTGGCCGTCGTGTGGAGCAGGACGCCGAGCGGCACGCCGATTGCCGAGGCGATAGCCATTGACACGACGACCATGTAAATCGTTTCGCCGAGTGCCTTGGTCAACAGCGGGATTATTTCTGCCAATAAAATTCACCTGCCGAAAATTTTATTCGTTGCCGTAAGTGATGCCGGGAGCCGTCCGAATTTGAAACGTCGAGCCCGTCTGCTCAATCAAAACGTGAACCGGCGTATCAAGTTTGAATTGAAACACGGGCACATCTTTGCCGAGGTGAACAAGACCCCAGATCATCATGTCGTCGCCTTGCTGCCTGCCGTCGATAATCTCAAAGCCGACGGAAAGCAACAACTGCGCGTATTGATTGAAATAACGCGTCGCGTTCTCGTCTTCGCAAAGATATTCGTAAAGCCCCGCAGAATTTTCGTCGGCGGGAATTGCCTGCTTTAGCACAATGCTTGACGAAATTTGTCTTATGTCGGGCACGTCCGCCGCGAAGACCGCTTGCGGAACCATGAGCACTAACGCGACGAAAATCATTGCCACTTTAAACCGAATTGCGTTTAACATAACCGATCACCTCCACGCGAACATCTTGCCCGTCGAGGAACTTTAACGCGGCGTTGATTGCGTCGTCCGTGCCGCTCAAGCCGACAATGAACCGTCCGAAGGGCACGCCGTGAATTTCGTCCGGGTTGCCGAATCAACAGCAAACTGTCGGGCGTCCTGTCCTGCGAAATTTCACTGCCACGGAAGGCGGCGGGCAACTCGTTTTCGCCGAGTGCCTCAGTCAGCAACGGGATTATGTCTGCGAACATAACCAATCACCTCCACGCGAACATCTTGCCCGTCGAGAAACTTCAGCGCGGCGTTGATTGCGTCATCCGTGCCGCTCAAGCCGACAATGAACCGTCCGAAGGGTACGCCGTGAATTTCGTCGAGATTGCCGAAAAGCATCGTGCATTCGACGGGCACAGTGCGAATCATGTTGGCAAGTACGGGGTCGTCCGCTCTGTCGCCGAGGAAAATCAGCCGAATCAACAGCAAACTGTCGGGCGTCCTGTCCTGCGAAATTTCACTGCCACGGAAGGCGGCGGGCAACGCGTTCGACAGCAACACGCTGATAAATTCCTTCGTAATGTCGTGCTTCGGTTTGGTGAACACGTCGAGCACGGAACCGCGCTCCGCAATGACGCCGTCGCTGATAACGGCAACTTTGTCGCACAACTCTTTGATAACCTGCATTTCGTGCGTGATTACGACGACGGTCAGCGACAAATTTTGATTGATGACGCGAATCAGGTCGAGTATTGATTTCGTCGTCTGCGGGTCGAGCGCGGAAGTTGCTTCGTCGCACAACAAAACTTTCGGGTCGCTTGCCAAAGCACGGGCAATTCCGACGCGCTGTTTTTGTCCGCCCGAAAGTTGCGACGGATATTGATTGGCTTTGTCGCTCAAGCCGACGAGTTCAAGCAGCGGGCGAACTTTTTTGGCGATAACGTCGTCAGGCGTGTTCGACAGTTTCAGCGGAAAGGCAATGTTGTCGTAAACCGTCGCCGAACTCAACAGGTTGAAGTGCTGAAAAATCATGCCGATATTTTTTCGCGCCGCACGAAGTTCAGCGTCCGTCAAAGCGGTCATGTCTTGCCCGTCGACGAAAACTTTACCCGCGGTCGGTCGTTCAAGCATGTTGATACAGCGCACGAGGGTTGACTTGCCCGCGCCCGACAAACCGATAATGCCGTAAATTTCGCCGCGAGCAATGTCAAGGTCAATGCCTTTGAGCGCGTGAACTTTGCCCGACGGCGAATCGTAAACTTTTTCGATGCCGATAAGTTTAATCAAGCGTTACGCCTCACTTCCGCAGGTGTCGATATAATGCGCCGAACAAATTCGCGTCGTTGTGATATTTGCAGGCGACGACTTGCGGTCGCGGCAAAAATTCGGGTGCCTTTTCAAACAACGCGGCAAGTTCGTCGTTGACGGCGTCGATAAAACTTTGTCGCGAACTTATTCCGCCGCCGAGCGCGAAACGTTCAGGGTCGAACAGCATTTGCAGATTGAAAATCTTCACCGCGACGCCGTGAGCAAACTTGTACAGTGCTTCGAGCATTTCGTCATCGTTTTCGTCAATCAGGTCGAAAATCATTTCGCCCGTGACTTGTTCGAGCGGCATACCCAAAATCTTCGCGCAGGTTTTTTGGAAGACCGACGCACTGATTTCGCTGGCGTAGAAATTTTTGTCGCTCATGACGGACTGGTTGCTTTTGAGCGTGTAAGAAACTTCGCCCGCGCAGAAATGTGAACCGCGATAAATTTCCCGATTGTGCACGAACGCGCCGCCGACAGCCGTCCCGAAAACCAAAACGAAGGCATCCTTCACGTCGGTCAAACAGCCCGACTTGACTTCGGCAAGCGCGGCACATTTGGCGTCGTTGTCGACGGTGACGGGCACGCCGCACATCGATTGAAGTTCTTCGGCAATGCAATGACCGTTGCTGAACTCCAACGCGCCGCTGGAAATGCAAACGCCTTTGTCGGTGTCAATCAAGCCGGGCATGGCAAGCGCAATGCCTTCGACATCGTCGTTGTCGTTGAAAATGTCGGCAAGCGCGTCGAGAAATTCTTCGTGATTTGTTTTCGGCGTCGGGATTTTGTCCTGCTTAACGATTTTAAACGTACGCACGCCGCTCATCACGGCGAATTTGATAAAGGTGCCGCCGACATCAATAGCCAAAATTTTTTTCACGTGATGACCTCCCCAAAGAAAAATTCGCCTCAACCATACGTCAAGGCGAAATGTTTTGTCAACGAAAATTTTAGTTCGCGTGACGGTTCGTCGTCAGGTAACGTGCGTTGTCATTACGCATTGCAGTTCAGCGGGCGAACAGGACGCATTCGCCCGAATTGGTGATTGCGGGACGCAGTCCGAGCAAGTCAAGATTTTTCTCAGTGTTTGCGTCGAAGAGATACGCGCCGTCTTCCCGCGACATGACAAATTGCCGCATAGCGAATTCGTAATCGGAGCGAATTGACTTGACGAAATTCATCAACGTCCAAAAATCGTCCCATTTATGGTACGCGCTCAAAGCAAGAATTGGCTTGAAACGTGCGATTGTCGTCACCGCGCCGCGAAGAACGTCGAGTTCGGCACCTTCGACGTCGAGCTTGATAAAGTCCACGCGCCGAAGATTTTTTTCGCGAACGTAAGCGTCAAGCGTCGTGATTTTGACAGTTTCCGTGCCGTGCGGGTCAATTTTGCTTGCGCCCGGATTCGGCTCTTGCGTGAAAGTCGTTTCGTGTTTGTACGCGCCGAGTCCGAGATTTTCCGCGACGAAATTGTTTTCTGCGGCGACTTTGCGGGCGACTTCAAAATTTTGGCGCGACGGTTCAAAGCCGTAAACTTGATAGCCCGTCTGCGCGAAAATCTTTGCCGTGCCGCCGTCGCCGAGTCCGCCGTCAATGACAACCGCGCCTTCAGCGGGTATGAAACCGTCAATCAGGTAATGTTCCGCGTTCGTGTAGACGATTTCGCCGAAACGGTTTGAAATGTTGCCGAGCCAATAGCCGCGAAAAGTTTTGCGTGACATATCGTCAATCAGCGACTCGTAAACTTCGCGCAGTTCGTCAAGGTGCGACATGAATGTTTCATAAACCGCGTCGGTGTCGTCGCGCATGATGATGATTTTCGCGTCGGGAAAATTTTTCAGCGCAATTCGGGCGTCGATTTCATACGGGTCGTTCGTGAAAATATATTCGGGCTGCGGATAAATTTTTTCGGCGTCGCGAAGGTTGACAACGTCGAAGTCCACTTCGTTTCGCGGCTCAAATGTCGTGATTAATTGCGTGACGTTCAAACCTTGAGCGCGAAAATTTTTGACGGTGTCGACGGCTTTGTCGAGCAGGTCAATCGACAT
This sequence comes from Selenomonadaceae bacterium, assembly GCA_017479925.1. Taxonomy (GTDB): domain Bacteria; phylum Bacillota; class Negativicutes; order Selenomonadales; family Selenomonadaceae; genus Quinella. The sequence continues at coordinate 5,007 of JAFVBP010000191.1, forward strand.
GAACGCGACGGGAATTTTCTTCGCGACGACGGCATTCAAAACTTTCATGTAGCGTTGCGCGTGAACTTGTTCGATGAGCTTGACGAAATTTTTCAAGGCGACCTCCTAAAAGCAATTTGGAATTTGGAATGTGGAATTGTAACGTCGCGACAGTTGTTTGTGCACTTTTCAAAAGTGCCGCGGCGAACACGTCGGAACGTCGACAACCTTTGAACGGCAGTAGCGTCGCGGGTGACACCAATTGGATGCAACGTCACGTTGCTTCCGCCACTTTTAAAGTGGCCGGGCGAACAGAACGCATTCTTGGTAACCGCGAAAATCCGGCTCCAAGTCGAACGCCTCAAATTTGTCGAAACTGTTTTCCGAATAAGCCGCAGGCGAATCTTCGTACGAATCGAAAGTGTGACGCAGTGCAAATTCGTAATCGGGGCGAATTGACTTGACGAAATTCGTCAGCGTCCAGAAGTCGTCCCATTTGTGGTACGCGCTCAAAGCAAGAATCGGCTTGAAGCGTGCGATTGTCGTCACCGCGCCGCGAAGAACGTCAAGTTCGGCACCTTCGACGTCGAGCTTGATAAAGTCCACGCGCCGAAGATTTTTTTCGCGAACGTAAGCGTCGAGAGTCGTGACTTGAATCGTTTCCGTGCCGTCGTCGCTCAAACGATTGTCGCCGTGCCCCGAAGGTGTGCAACGCATTTCGTGTTTGTACGAGCCGAGACCGAGATTTTCGACGATGAAATTATTTTCCGCGGCGACTTTGCAGGCGAATTCGTAACTGAGCTTGTCAATTTCAAAGCCGTGAACTTCGCAGCCCATTTGCGCGAAAATCGTTGCCGTGCCGCCGTCGAAAACGCCGCCGTCAATGACAACCGCGCCTTCAGCGGGTATGAAACCGTCAATCAGGTAATGCGCCGAATTCGCGTGACGAAGTTCGCCGAAATTGTTTGAGATGTTGCCGAGCCAGTACGCGCAAAAAGTTTCCTTCGACATATCGTCAATCAGCGACTCGTAAACTTCGCGCAGGTTTGACAAGTTCGCCATGAAAATTTGGTAGATGCGTTCGGTATTGCCGCGGTTGAAGCTTAAAACCTTGGCGTTCGGGAAGACTTTCAGCGCGATTCGGGCGTCAATTTCGGCGTTGTCGTTCGTGAAGACGTATTCGGCTTGCGGATGAATTTTGTCGACGTCGCGGAAATTGACGATGTCGAAGTCGTCTTCGGCGCGTGACGTTTCCGCCGTAATCAGCAATGCGACGTTCAAGCCTTGAGCGCGAAATTCTTTGACGGTCTCGACGGCGTCGGGAAGTTGAAGCGTCGACAGAAACGCGACGGGAATTTTCTTCGTGACGAGTTGAGCCAAAATTTTCATGTAGCGTTGCGCGTGAACTTGTTCGATGAGCTTGACGAAATTTTTCAAGGCGCGACCTCCTTACAGGTAGCTTATCGGGTTGACGCGGTTGCCGTTGACGTGAACTTCGTAGTGGACATGCGGTCCCGTCGAAAAGCCCGTTGAACCCATGTAAGCAATCAGCTGCCCGCGTTTGACGTGTTGACCCGCCGAAACGACGACTTGCGAAGCGTGCCCGTAGCGCGTCATTATGCCGTTGCCGTGATCGATGTCGACCATGTTGCCGTAGCCGCCCGAATTCCAGCCCGCGTATTCGACAACGCCGTCGGCAGTGGCGACAATCGGCGTGCCCATGTCGTTTGCAATGTCCATGCCCGGGTGAAAATCGGTGCCGCCCCAACGCAAACCGTAAGGCGACGTGACAACACCCGTCGTCGGCCAAATTGACGGGATGCGCGAATCAGCCGCACCACTTCCGCCGACCAAACTCGGATCAAACGGGAACGAACCGGGCGCAGGAATTGAACCTGCCGCAGGAATTATCGGCAAGCCGTTCGAGAAATCGTATTCGACGCCGCCGCCCGGGACAAAACTCGTCGAGCCGCTGCCGGGCGTGTAACCGCTTGCGACGCGTGCACCCGCCGCCATTTGTTCGCGACGTTGCTTGAGTTCGTTTTGGAAGTCGTCCAAACTTTCGCGGCGCGTGTTGACTTTCGCCTCCAACATGTCGAGAGCTTCGGACACTTCGGCAAGTTCGAGTTCGCTGACGGGACCGCCTTGACCGTTGTGTTCGCCGTCGGAAGTTTCGGTTGCAGTCGGAGTTTCAGTTGGCGTTTCGGCAGGCGGCGTTTCGGTTGACTGCGTTTCGGCAGGCGGAGTTTCCGTCGGCGTTTCGGTCGGTTGAGTTTCGTCTTTAATCGGGTTGAGTCCCGCTTGAATGCGAAGTTCCTGTTCCTGCCGCGTGAGATTTTGAATCGTTTCGCTTAAGGTGTCGGCTTTTTTCGAGAGCGTCAACAGCTGTTCCTGACGAAGTTCGGCCGCCTGTTCGACTTCGCGAATCGTCGCCGCGTCACGTTGCATCCGTAATGCGCTGTAAAATGTCCATGCACTCGTTGCAAGCAAAAGCCCGCCCGCGACCATGAGCGACGCCACGCCGAGACGGAACATTTTCGACGACAGCTTAATCACGCGGTCACGGGAGCCGCCCGCAATGGTTATCGTGTACGTTTCGACCTTCGCAGGTTTGGAAGTTTTATCGGCGTCGGATTTTTTTTCGGGTTTGGACGCTGCTTCAGCTTTAGACGCTACTTCGGCTTTAGACGTTGCTTCAGGTTTGGACGCTGCTTCAGCTTTAGACGCTGCTTCGGCTTTAGACGCCGCTTCAGGTTTGGAAGTTTTTTCGGGTTTGGAAGTTGCTTCGGCTTTGGAAGTTGCTTCGGCTTTGGAAGTTTTTTCGGGCTTGGAAATTTTTTCGTCGGACATGCGGTCACCTCCCGTTCAAGTAAATGTCGGCTTCAAACATGCGGTTCCACGGGAATTTGACACGCATGTCGTCGCGACCGGTGAAGTCGGGCAAATTCTGTTTCGCGAAAAATTTCAGCAACTGCGCACAATCATCACAGGCGGCGTCGCGTTTGCCGTCAAGTGCCTCATAACGACCGTCACCCGCAATCCAATCGAGTTGTGACGCCAAATTTTTGCGCACGTTCGACTGATAAGCCCAATCGTCCAGGTATCGGCGAAGTAAAAGTTCGTCAATCTGCGCGTCGGTCATGCGTGACGAAAGAATTCCCGTCGACAGAGCAAAGCCGCTTGAATTCGTCGCCGTGTTCCAGCCGCCGTAAGCCGTGAGCTTGAACAGCAAAGCGCGACGGCGAAGTTCGTCCATCAAGGCGTTGTCGGCACCGTTTGCGAAGGCGATATCGGCGACGATGACTTTTCGCCCGCCGTCAAGATAATCGGCAACGGTGTCCGCGAAAAATTTCGTGCCGCCGCGTTCGTTTCGGGTGTTTATGTCGCTGTCCGCCTCGAAAGTCAAGCCGTCGGGATTCGTATTCACCGCCAAAACGAAATCTGCTTGATTTTCGTCGTCGACCAAAGTTGCGCCCGCCGCATGAACGGTGTCGCTTATTGATTCGCCGATCGCCTCGTCGGAGTAAGACGGAATCGTCATTTCGCCGCGTCCCCAGTTGTACTTGACGAAAATTTTCGGCGTGTTTTTCGTGCGTTCGTTGACGGCGCGGGTCAAAAGCACAAGACCCATTTCGTCAATGCCGGCGGTTGTTTGGTAAGTTTTGATGCCCTTGCCGTACGTCAACAGCTTGCGACCTTCGTTGTGCGTCTGCGAATACGGCGCGTTGTCGTCGCGTCCGAGCAAAAGGTAATCGAAAGTCTTGTTGCGGGCGCAGTCAATCAACATTTTGTTCGCGTCGAAATTTTTTTCGCGGCGACCCATCCAGTCGGCAATGGCGCGTTCGGGAATCAGCCGTTGCAGGAAGTTGACTTCTTTGACTTCACGCGGCGTGAGACCTTCAATTTCGTTTTTGTCCATAAGCTCCGTCAGGCGGAAAATGTTCGTGCCGTAGTAGCGATAATAATCAGGCTCCTCGTAGCCCGAAGCAAGACCCGTGCGCGGCGTGCGCATTATCGAACCGAAGACGTACAGCGGAATTTTTTTGTGACGCTTGCGAAATTCGGTAAACAAATCCGCCCGTGCCAAAATTTCGTCGCCGTCGTAATCGTGTTTGCGTGAACCGACCAAGCTGCCGTAAAGCAAGGCGTCCGACGAAATTACCGCCGCGACGATGTCTTTTTTGGCGTTACGGTTGAGCCAGTCCCAAAGTAAATCGGGGTCACCGAGATTTTCGCGTCCGCCCAAAAATTCGTCAGGCGGCGTGACGACTTCGTAGCCCGCTTTCTGCAAAATTTCGACGGTTTGCTTGTGAACTATCGGGCGATTGTCGTGCGGGATATAGAGAATTTTTTCCCGACCGACTTTTTTTTTCGCCGAACAGACGCCCGCCGTGCAGACAAAAATTATCGCAAGCAGGCAGGCGACCACTCGGAAAAGTTTCGTTGTTGCCACTTACAAAAACACACTCCAGTTATTTTTTGGCGTCGCGCAAGGCGGCACGCACGTCGCCCCACAAATCGCGAACTTTGTCGAAAAGTCGCGGGTCACGGCTGCGCAAACCGTCATCACCGACGAGCCGCGACAGATACGCCGCAGATTTTTCGGGCTCACCGAGCCGACAATAAATCGCGCCAATCAGATACACCGCACCCGAATCCGACAGCCCGTCGACGGGGAAAGTTTCTTTGGCAAGAGCCGAGTCGTAAAGTTTAGCCGCACGCTCCAGAAATTTGCGTTCGTTGACTTCGTCGCCCGCGTCGCGATAAATCCACGCCAGTTGATGCGCGTACTTCGCCTGTGTGGAAAATTTGCCTTCGACGCGTTCGACGT
>JAFVBP010000192.1 GCA_017479925.1 Selenomonadaceae bacterium
GCTCAAAGCCGAACGCACGCAACTTTTCGGCGCGGATGCAAACTTCGTTCGGGCTGAAACGCTTTTGTCGCAGGCGCGGCAACTCGAAAATCTTCAGCGCGAAATTTCGCAACTCGAAAGAACTTTGTCGATGGAACAGCTCAAACTTGACAGCGTCCTCAAAAATTTCACGTCCGCGCAGATTGAACTGAACCGTTTGCAAGTCGTGCCAAGTGCGGCTCATTTGGCTCAACATTTGGTCGACGGCGAACCGTGCCCCGTTTGCGGCTCGCGTGAACACCCCGCCGTTATCGCCGAAGCAATTCCGACCGCCGCCGAACTCGAAGCCGCCGAAGCAAAATTCAAACGTTGCGAACGCGACAAATCCCGGCAGGAACAGACGCTTGCGGGCACCAACTCGAAACTTGAAACGCAACGCAAACGCTTAAACGAATTCGCGGATGTGCCCGACGTTCCGACCGCTCAAAATCGTCGCGACGAAGCCCAAAAACTTGCCGACGCGCTCAAAACTTGTCAAGCCAACCTCGACAAGGGCGAGCGTTGTATCGCGCAGAACCGCGCCGACTTGGACAAAGCCGTCGCCGAAAAAAATGCCGCGTCAAATGCCGTCGAACGAATCGAAGGCGAAATTGCGGGCATGAAACGCAACGTCCCCGAAATTTATCTGTCCGACGGTCAAAAACTTGCCGACGACTTGAACGCCGCGCAATCCGAATTCGACACGCTCAACGACGCTTGGAAACGTGCTCAAGACAACTTCAACCGTGCGACGAAAACTTTTTCCGCGTGCGAAGCGACGTTGCAGACCGTGCAGAAAAATTTCGACGCGCTTGACGCCGAACTCAAAAATCAAACTCAACCCAACGTCGACGAACTTACGCGTGCGGCGAAAACTTCGGCCGACAACTACGACGCGGCGCGTGACGAACGCACGAATCTCGGCAACAAGTTGAACGTCTTGAAGAAAATTTCCGCCGACCTTGCCGATATCGAACAGAAATTCGCCGCCGCTCAAAACGTCGCCGACATGTGGCGCAGACTTTCCGACGTTGCCAATGCGACGGGACGCGGTGAATCCGACTTGAAAATTTCGTTCCAACGCTACTACCTGTCGACGATGTTTAACGAAGTCGTCAACGAGGCGAACAACCGCCTGAGCAAGATGAGCGGCGGACGTTACACCTTCCGCCAAAAGGACGCCGGTCACACGCGTGCGCAATCGGCGGGCTTGAATCTCGAAATTCTCGACGAATTCAGCGGACAAACGCGACCCGTCGAAACGTTGTCGGGCGGCGAAAGTTTTTTGGCGTCGCTGGCTTTGGCTTTGGGACTTGCCTCCGTCGTGCAAAATCGCTCAAGCGGCATCAATCTCGACACGATTTTTATCGACGAAGGCTTCGGCACGCTCGACAGTGAAACGCTTGACTTCGCGATTTCGACGATTATCGAACAGAGCGGCGGACGGCTCGTCGGAATTATTTCGCACGTCGAAGAGCTGAAACGTCAAATGCCCGTGCGACTTGAAGTCACCAAAACGAAAATCGGTTCGACGGCGAAATTCGCAACGTGAGGCACTTTTAAAAAGTGCCCAAACAACTGGTGTTCACCGTAGCGTTATCGCAAACAAAAATCCGCCCGTCAAAATCTCGACGAGCGGTATTTTTTTGCGTGAAATTACTTCGCGACCAATGTTTTCGCCAAACGCACGGCTTCAACTCCGTCGCGAGCATAAGCGGCACTTTTAAAAAGTGCCCAAACAACTGGTGTTCACCGTAGCGTTATCGTACAACAAAAATTCCCCGCGCAGATTGTTGCACGGGGTTTTTTCGTTGCGTGAAATTACTTCGCGACCAAAGTTTTCGCAAGACGCACGGCCTCAACTCCGTCGCGAGCATAAGCGTCGGCACCGGCAGAATCGGCGTATTCTTGCGTTAAAGCCGCGCCGCCGACCATGACTTTCGCCGACGAGCCGGCAGCTTTAAGTTCGGCGATAACTTTGTCGATCTGAATCATCGTCGTAGTCATCAACGCGCACAGACCGACAATGTCCGCGTCGTGTTCAATCGCCGCACGAACAATTTCTGCCGCGTCAACGTCCTTGCCGAGGTCGACGAGTTTGAAACCGCTGTTCGACACGAGCGCGCCGACGATATTTTTGCCGAGGTCGTGCACGTCGCCTTTGACCGTCGCGATAACGAACGTGCCCTGCGTCGAAGTTTCACGGGCGGGGAAATTTTGTTTCAGTTCGTCGAAGGCAAGTTTCATCGTTTCGGCACTCAACAAAACTTGCGGCAGGAAAATTTTTCCCGCACCGAAATCGTCGCCGAGCGAATTCATTGCGGCGGTCAAAGCGCGTTCGGTAATTTCTTCGGCGGACAATTTTTCGTCGACGGCACGGCGAATCAGCGCGGGAATTTCGTCTTTGTCGCCTTCGACGACGGCAGATTTAATCGCGCTCAGCGTGTCGACGGGAATTTTTTTCACCGCGTCAACCGTCGAAATCTGCGCGAGTTTGCTGAATTGTAAACCGTTCGCGTCGTGACCGAGCAGCGCGTTCGACGCCTTGAGCACGTTTGACATCGATTCGTCGTACGGATTCATTATCGGCGCGTCAAGACCGTTCGCCAAACACATCGCGAAAAACGTCGAGTTAATCAGCGGGCGATTCGGCAACCCGAATGAAATGTTGCTTAAGCCCATTGTCGTCGGCAGTTTCAGTTGAGCGTAAAGTTGCAACGTGCGCAAAACTTCGCGGCAGGCGTCTTTGTCGGCGGAAATTGTCATTACCAGCGCGTCGAGCAGAAAATCGCCGTCGTCAAGCCCGTGCGACTTCGCGACTTCCAAAATTTTTTTCGTGACGGAAAATCTTTCGTCGGCTGACTTCGGGACGCCGTTTTGAGTTATCGGCAAGACCAAAATCGCCGCGCCGTAACGTTTAGCAAGCGGCAAAAATTTTTCGAGACGTTCGGGTTCCAAGCTGACCGAATTTATCAGCGCACGCCCGGGGAAATTTTTCAAGCCGGCTTCCAAAGCGTCTGCGTCGCCCGTGTCAATGGCAAGCGGCACGTCGACAATCTGCGCGACTTCGCGAACGGCACGCGACATCATTTCGGCTTGATTGATACCGCCAACGCCCATGTTGACATCGAGAACTTGCGCGCCGGCTTTGACTTGATTAATCGCGTCACGTTTGACGCCGAGCAACGAGCCTTCGCGAATTTCGGCGGCAAGTTTTTTGCGACCCGTCGGGTTGATTCGTTCGCCGATTAACGTCACGGAATTTTTGTCGACGACGACGGTTTTCGAGCGGCTTGCCAACATCAACCTGCGCGTGAAAGTTTTTTCGACGGGTTCAAGATTTTTCACACACGCCGCAAGTTCGCGAATGTGATCGGGTGTCGTGCCGCAACAGCCGCCGAGATAGGTCGCGCCCGCTTCGACAAGAGCTTTACCCCAGCTGCCGAAAGTTTTGGCGTCCATGGGAAATTTCGTCGCGCCGTTTTCGAGGTACGGCATACCCGCGTTCGGCTGAACACTGACGGGCACGCGACAATTCGCCGACAAAATTTTCACGACGGGCACGAGTTGCGCGGGACCGAGCGAACAATTCACGCCGATAATCGACGCGCCCATTGCTTCCAAAATCACGGCGGCGGACTGCGGGTCGGTGCCCGTGACCGTGCGCCCGTCCTCCGAATACGACAGTTGACAAATGACGGGCAAGTTGCAAACGTCTTTGGCGGCAAGCAAGGCGGCACGCATCTCCTGAATGTCAATGCACGTCTCGACAATCAAAAAATCCGCGCCCGCTTCGGCGAGAGCTTGAGCCTGTTCGCGGAAAATTTCATAGGCGTCGTCGAATTCCAAATCGCCCAAAGGTGCAATGAATTTGCCCGTCGGACCGATTGAGCCTGCGACTTTTGCTTGTGACGCGACGGCGGATTTCGCAATTTTGACCGCGGCGGTGTTGAATTCGCGAACTTTGTCGGCAAGGTCGTAATGCGCCAACTTGATTCGCGACGCGCCGAAAGTGTTCGTCTCGACAATCGTCGCGCCCGCGTCGACATAAGCGCGGTGAATTTTCTTCACGACATCGGGCGAAGTGACGTTCATCAATTCGGGGCACGCGCCCGCTTTGAGACCGCCCGCCTGCAACATGGTACCCATCGCGCCGTCAAAAATTTCAATCATCACGTTGCCTCCAAAAAAGTTTCAAGCGTCGAAAAAATATCGTCCGCCGCGAACTGCTTCAACAGGTCGTCATTTACTATTGCGGCGTGATCCGTTTGGTTGGCGAACCAATCGACGAGTTGTAACAATTCGTCTCTGCCGCAAAGATTTTTCTGTACCGCCGCGAACGTGAGCAACTCGAAAAGTTTGTACGTCACGACGAATACGGCGAAATTCTTCGCGAAGTCGGCTTGAAATCGCCACGGAAAACACGACAAAAACAGTTCGTTGACCAAAAAATTTTCAAGCAACGTCGCATATCGTGACGCGAAAATTTTCCGTTGACAATCGTCGGCAAGTTTCGCGACGGAAAGTTTTTCGTCCGCGTCGAAGATTTTTTGCCCGTTGCCGAAAGTCAAATTGCCTTTGAGTGCGCCGAGAGCTTCAAGCATCCGTCGAGAAAAATTTTTCGCGTCGAAGTTGACGGTTGCCAACATGCGCGGCACCTGCGTCGACAGAAAACTTTTCGATTCGTAAGCGGCGATTAATTTCGTCAGCGCGTCGACGTTAAGGTCGTCGGAAATTATTTCGTCGAGCCTGTCAACGAAAAATCCCAGCACAATCAGCCGTTGATCAAGCGTCAACGTGCGTTCCTGCAAAATTGAAATCATCGCGATTTGCACGTCGACGAAATGCGCGGCGAATTCGGGCGGCACGGGCGCAGTCATCATCCCGACTTTGGCTTTGTCGTCTTCAACGTTTTCAAACAGCTCAAACGACAGCGGTTCGTCGCGAAACAAAATCATTTCTGCCGCGACGGGGCACGTCAACGACAGCGACCGTTCAAAAAACTTGCCGAAATTCCACGTGAAGCGCGGGAAAGTCATGCACGTCAGCGACA
>JAFVBP010000193.1 GCA_017479925.1 Selenomonadaceae bacterium
CGCGTAATATTCGCCGTCGTAAATTTGCAGGTAGCCGACACGTGCAATCAAAATCGCAATGACAAGCGTCACCATAATGGCGAGCGGTTTGAGTCGCCCGATATATTCGTCTCCGTTGTTCGAGTTGTCAATCACTTGTGTTGCCCTCCGTAAAAACTTGTGAACGTTACTTTTCTTTGGCAGCAAAGAAAAGTAACCAAAAGAAACTGCGCCCGCTACGATACATCCTGTATCGTGCGCGTGCGGAGCGGCCGTCATCCGTGACGGCCGGATTTTCGTTTGCGGTTGCGCCACAATGTCTTTATAATCGCGACGAAATTATATCACGCGAAAACGAAATTTAAAGTGGCAACGCGTGAATTGCTTTTCTGCGCGGCGACAATTAAAATACGCTCGAAAGGAGGCACCGCCGTGGAATTTTTTGAGATCGATTGTGACGACGATTTATATCTTGACAATTCATTTCCGTGGATCAGATTAATCGGAGTCGGTGAAGTCGGCGCAAGTGCTTCGTCGTACTTCAAAGCCGCCGATAATGATAACGTCTTCGGAACGTTGGCTGTTCCCGATAAAAAAATTTTTGACCGATTCGCGAGCCGAAATTTTGAAATTCGTTACCGACGCGTATTGGCTGTTCGCCGTTGCCGACGTTGACGATTTGGAACTTGCCGCGCAAGTCGCCGCGTGTATCGAACAACCAAATTACAAGTTGAAAACTTTTTTGATTTTGTGCCCGACGGCCGACGACGTTCGCCTTGCCGACATTCCCGACAATTTCGGCACGTGGGTAATTTTGCCGAAAGATAAAATCGCCGCGCTTGGTTTGACGCCCGCTGAAACAATTCGTCGCACCGTGAACATGGCGACAAGCATCGCTCCGGGCGCGAAAAAACGCCCCACACTGAGAGGCAGTAAAAAAGTCGGCTACCTTGTCGGTCGGGATCTTGTCGATGTCGCAACGGTAACAGGTAACGGCGGCAAAGCGTGTATCGGCTTCGGCGAAAGTCTTGACGCGGAAAACAATTCACTTCAAGCCGTGAAAAACGCGTTGAAGTCGCCGCTGTTTATCGAAGACATTCGGCGCGCCAAAAAATTTTTGCTTGTCTTCGTCGTGCGATATGAATTTCTTAATGCACGGGAGATAAACGAAGCGAGCATTTTTTTGCGTGAACTTTCCAACGCCGACCCCGAAGCCGCCTTTGCGTCTTTGCGTCAAGCAGATGTTTACGAAACTGCCGCTGACGGCGTGGCGGCTTTTGTACTCGCGACAAAGTTTGACGATTGAAGTCACCGCCAATCAACAGGAGCGACACGGTTAAAAATTTTCCGTCGCTCTTTTTTGTTTGGTTGAATTTATTACGCGAAGGAGATTTTGTAATGCGAAGTAATTCTTGCCCGATTGTCGACGCAATGAAAAAATATTCGTCGGACAACGTGACGGCTTTTCACACGCCCGGCCACAAACACGGTTGCGGCGCACATGAACTTTTACGCGAACTGTTGACACCCGAAGGTTTACGCGTCGAAGTTTCGTTGATGGACGAACTCGACGACTTGCACGCACCGCACAGCTGTATTCGTGACGCGCAGATTTTGGCGGCTCGACTGTGGCACGCAGACGAAACAATTTTTTTCGTCAACGGGACGACTTCGGCGATTCAAGCGATGATTTTCGGCTCGGTCAACGCGGGCGATTTAATCTTCGTGCCGCGCAACGCTCACCGCTCCGTAATTTCGGGCTTAATCTTGTCGGGCGCAATTCCAATCTTCCTGCCCGTCGAGTTTGACGCCGAATTCAACTTGCCGCTCAACGTAACGGTTTCGACCGTCGAACGTGCAATTGAAATGTTCCCGCAGGCGAAAGCGTTGCTGCTCGTGTCACCGAATTATTACGGCGTCGCGGCTCACGTGTCGAAAATCGCCGAAATTGTTCACGCGGCGGGAATGATTTTGCTCGTCGACGAAGCTCACGGCGCACATTTGACGTTCAGCGAAAAACTTCCGCCGTCGGCAATCGACGCGGGCGCAGACGTGTCCGCACAGTCCACGCACAAAATCCTCGGCTCGTTGACGCAAACGTCAATGTTGATGTTGAAAAATTCCGCTCCCGTCGAACGAATCAAACTTGCGGCAAGTTTGTTGCAGACGACAAGCCCGAATCAAATTTTGTTGGCGTCGCTGGACATTGCGCGCTTGCAACTCGAAGAAAATCCGCAACTCGTCACGAAAGCCGTCGACCTGTCGCTGAAACTTCGCGGGCAACTTGAACGTCACGGCTTGAAAGTTTTCGCGCCGAAAGCTTTTGACTTCGATCCGACGAAAATCACCGTCAACGTTTCGACACGCGGCTTGACGGGTTCACAAGCCGAAGAATTTTTGCGTCGACAAAAAATCCAATGCGAACTTTCGGACGCGGACAACGTTTTGTTTTTGATGACGTTCGCTGACGACGAATCAACCGCCGCCAAACTTTTCGACGCGCTGAAACTGTTGCCCGAACGCAAACAGCTGAAATTTCCGCCGCCGATTTTGACGCGTGAAATTACTCGTGCGAAATTGAGTCCGCGAGAAACTTTTTACGCGCCGACAGCGACCGTTCCGCTGATTGACGCCGTCGGAAAAATCTGCGCGGAAGAAGTGACATTTTACCCGCCGGGTATACCGTTGCTGATGTTCGGCGAAGAAATTTCGGCTCAAGCCGTCGAAGTTATCGAACGCGAAAAACTTTCGGGCAATCGAGTTATCGGCGCAAGTGACCCGTCGCTGTCGACGATAAAAATTGTTCGTTGACACCGACCGCAACGGTAACAGGCCGTCATGGATGACGGCCGCACGCCTGCGTTGAAACCGTGATGGTTTCATTGCAGGCGCAGTTTCTTTTGGTTACTTTTCTTTGCTGCCAAAGAAAAGTAACACATCACGCCAAAGAAAAGTAACGTTCAGCTGTCAAAAGTGAAAATTGTTCGCCTGAAAGTTTCGTGATATAATCGCCGAAAAATTTTCGAGGTAAACTGTCGAATGCTCAGATTCAAGCGAAACATAAATCTGATTTTGATTTGCGTTGGCGCGACGGTTGCCAACATTATCGGCTCAACCGTCGCCAAAACGTTTCACCTGCCG
>JAFVBP010000194.1 GCA_017479925.1 Selenomonadaceae bacterium
ACGGTGCAATCCTCGTCGTTGCCGCTTCCGATGGTCCCATGCCGCAAACTCGCGAACATATCCTGCTTGCCCGCCAAGTCGGTGTTCCCGCAATCGTCGTTTTCCTCAACAAAGTTGATCAGGTTGACGATCCCGAATTACTCGAACTCGTTGAGATGGAAGTCCGCGAACTTTTGAGCAAATATGAATTCCCCGGCGACGACATTCCCGTTATCGCGGGCTCGGCTCTTCAAGCTCTCGAAGGCAACGAAGAACAAAAAGCCAACATCCTTAAATTGCTCGACGCTGTCGACGAATACATTCCGACTCCGGAACGCGACAAAGATAAACCGTTCCTTATGCCGGTTGAAGACGTTTTCACAATCACCGGTCGCGGCACGGTTGCTACCGGTCGTGTCGAACGCGGCGAATTGAAACTCAATGACCCCGTCGAAATCGTCGGTCTTCGCGACGAACCCCGCAAGACTGTTGCAACGGGCATTGAAATGTTCCGCAAACTTCTCGACAGCGCGGTTGCCGGCGACAACGTTGGTGTTCTGCTTCGCGGCGTTGACCGTAAAGAAATCGAACGCGGTCAAGTTATTGCGAAACCCGGCACGATTCATCCGCACACGAAATTCAAAGCTCAAGTTTACGTCCTGACCAAAGACGAGGGCGGTCGTCATACTCCGTTCTTCGCAAACTATCGCCCGCAGTTCTACTTCCGCACAACTGACGTTACGGGCGTCGTCAGCGATTTGAAAGACACCAACGGTAACGCAGCCGAAATGTGCATGCCCGGCGACCACATTGAAATGACGGTTGAACTTATCACCCCGATTGCTATCGAAAAAGGCTTGCTCTTCGCTATCCGTGAAGGCGGTCACACGGTCGGTTCGGGACGCGTTATCGAAATTCTCGAAGCGTAAATTCAATTAGGAATTAGGAATTAGGAGTTAGGAATTGAAAACTTCTCCTTTTTCCTTTGTCCCTAAAAAATCGGTGAGGCGGTCGGCAGTCAGCCTGAAAACTGATTGTCGGCCGTCACTTGCTGATTAAAGAAAATTTTTCTCGGAGGTCACGGCATGAGGAAAATTTTTTTCGCGCTTACGTTGACGGTCGCATTTTTGCTGAACACGCCCGCTTTTGCAAAAGACGTTTGGATTTCTTCCGGCGGCAACGGTTCCGCGTGGTACGTTATCGACGAAACGATTGACGGCGGCAACGGAAAAATTTGCTGGACGAACGCCAAACTGAAACTTGTCGAACGCAACGGCGATTTTAAAATCGTTTCGTGGAATTTTACGCAGACGAAGCCCGACGGTGGACGACTTGCGAATTGGGTTTACGAAGTTGATTACGGCGACGGCAAAAAATATACCGAAAACGTTTTGACGGGCACGAACGCCGAAAAAATTTTACTTTACTGCCTGAATCATTCGGGGTTGTAAAAATTTTTCTTGAAACGCAAGGCAACGCTTGCTATAATTTTTTCTTGACGTTACGGAAGTTTATTAAAACGTTTACCGCAACAGATTGCTCGGCTGAAAATCTCCGTTCGGTCGAGGGAACTGTTGCTAAATCGGTTGAGAGCTGTGACTCTCGACAAAGGAGGAATTGTTTTGGCAAAACAACAGAAGAAAATTCGGATTCGTCTCAAAGCCTATGACCACAAGTCGTTGGATCAGAGCGCGGCCAAGATTGTGGAGACTGCCAAAAAAACGGGCGCGTCGGTTTCCGGTCCTATTCCGTTGCCGACGGAAAAAAACATCTACACAATTTTGCGTTCCCCGCACGTGAACAAGGATTCGCGTGAACAGTTCGAGATGCGCACACACAAACGTTTGATTGACATTCTTCAACCGACTTCAAAGACGGTTGATGCGCTCATGCGTTTGGATTTGCCTGCCGGTGTTGACATCGAGCTTAAGGTCTGAGGAGGTGTAAACATTGGCAAAAACAATTTTGGGCATTAAACTCGGCATGACGCAGATTTTCACCGAAGAGGGCAAAGTCATTCCCGTCACCGTCGTCGAGAGCGGCAACAACGTCGTCATCCGCAACAAAACGGTTGACACGGACGGTTACTTCAGCGTGCAACTCGGTTTCGGCGAAGTCAAAGAAAATAAAATCAACAAACCCGACGCGGGTCAGTTCAAAAAATCTGAAGTCAAACCCGTGAAATTTATTCGCGAAGTGCGTTTGGCGGCGGAATCCGAATATAAAATCGGTGACGTTATCGGCGTTGACATTTTCGCGGCAGGTGAACTGGTTGACGTTATCGGCACGTCCAAAGGCAAAGGCTTCGCGGGCGGCATCAAACGTCACAACTTTGCACGCGGACCGATGGGTCACGGATCCAAATCACATCGCGAACCGGGCTCTACGGGCGCAATGTTGTCCGGTCCGGGCGGTCGTGTGCTTAAAGGCAAAAAATTGCCCGGTCGCATGGGCGGCATTCGTACCACCGTTCAACGCTTGACTGTCGTCAAAGTCGACGCGGACAGAAATTTGTTGCTCATCAAGGGCGCGATTCCCGGTCCGAAAAAAGGTCTCGTCGTCGTTCGTGAAACCGTTAAACCTACTCGCAAACATAAATAATAATCGAAAGGAGGTGAACCCCGTTACTGAAAAATTTTTATGTCAGTTTGTTGCTTCGATTCGGCGCGTTCGTTGATTTTAGTTTGTAGAATCTACTTTCTTTCAGCAACGAAAGAAAACACAGTGCGTTATCACATAAGTCAGCGTGTGAGAAATCCGCGGGTGCGACCGTCATCCGTGACGGTCGATAAGTCCGTTTCAGTTTGTTAACCCGATTCGGCGGCAATGCAGATGTGACATAAAAATTTACAACTTTTTATAAGTTCTCAGTAACGGTAACTCGATGCCTAAAACTGCTGTTTACGATATGTCCAATAACAAAATCGGCGACATTGAGCTGAGCGATGATATTTTCGGCGTTGAAATTAACGAAGGTCTCGTTCATCAAGCTCTTGTCATGCAACTTGCCTCGTGGCGTTTGGGAACTCACTCGACAAAAACTCGCGGTGACGTTCGCGGCGGCGGCAAAAAACCCTGGCGTCAAAAGGGTACCGGTCGTGCCCGCGCAGGTTCCCGCAGAAGTCCCCTTTGGCGTGGCGGCGGTACTATTTTTGGTCCGCATCCCAGAAAATACGCGTTCAGTATGCCCCGCAAACAACGTCGCCTTGCGTTGAAATGCGTCCTCACCGACAAACTTAACAACGGCAACTTGATTGTTTTGGACAACTTGGACTTCGACGTTCCCAAAACCAAAAATTTCGTCGCGTTCCAAAAAACTTTCGGCGTTGACGGTTGCAAATCGCTTTACATCACCGCTGAACTTATCGACAACGTGTCCCGCTCGTCGAACAATTTGCAGAATGCCAAGGCCATTGCCGCGCTTCAACTCAACGTTTTTGACATTCTTCACAGCGATAAACTCTTCCTCACAAAGGACGCTGTCGCCAAAATCGAGGAGGTGTACATTTGATGAATGCCAGAGATATCCTGATTCGCCCGCTCGTCACCGAACATTCCACCGATTTAATGGCGGACGGTAAATTCGTCTTCGTCGTCGAT
>JAFVBP010000195.1 GCA_017479925.1 Selenomonadaceae bacterium
AAGCGGCAGAATTGGCGCAACTTGAACAAAACCGCGCCAACAAAGTTGCCGAAATTGAACGTTCCATCACCGCCGAATTGCAGTTGAGTTTTGAGCAACGTCAAAGCCTAATCGAACAGGAAGCTCAGAAACAAATCGAAGCGGGCGAAGACGCCGCCGAAGCTTATTCGCAAGCGCAGGACAAAATCAACAGCAAGTTCAAAACCAGTCTCGACGAACGCATTGCCGGCTATAATCGCGACAAAGAAGAGTGGATTAAAAACGGCATGGACAGAGCCGAGGCGGAAGAACTCACCCAACAGCGCATTGATAAAGCCCGTCTAGATTATGCCGACAAAATTCAGCAACATTATCAAAACGCCAACGACACACTGTTTAACGCTACTCATTCCTCTTACGAAAGAGAACTGCGCGACATTGAACGCTTGATTGAAGAAGCTCGTAAACGGGGCGAGACGGAAACAGAAATTGCGGCAATGATTGTGGAAGCCACCGCAAAAGAAGCCGCCGCAATCGAACGCGAAGTTGACCGTATCAAAAAAGCGAATCAGTCACTCGAAGATAAAATCTTCGCGCAGGAACATTCCCAATACGAAGTTGACCGTCGCAAACTTCAACAGGAAGTTGCCGAACTGTACAAAAATGGCGCGTCACGTGAAAACATTGAACGCTACTACAATAACGCGCTCCGTGACCTCAATGCCAAAGCCGCCAAAGGTGGCGACTACACGAAGTCACCGCGAGGCGGCGGAGATATTCAGATAATCGACTTCGGGCAACAGCGTCAACGCGACATCGGGATTTTCACCGACGAAAAAGCCGCCCGCGAAAAAGTCATTAGCTCATTGACGGAGGAACAGCGCAAGCGTCTTGAGGAAACGGGCGTGCTCGACAAAGTTATCGCCGCGCAAACGTCGCTTGCCAATTCCACGGAGCAGGCGGCGGATAATATTCAAGACGCGTCGAAAATCGAAATAATTCACGGTGACGAAATCGAAGGCGGCGACTTTTCAACGCCCGACATGCCGTCACTTGATGAACTTTTGGCGGGCGTCATACCGACAAGCGAATTCCGCGAACTTCAAACGCAAACGCAGGAAGTCACCGCCGCACAAGGCAACTTGACCGACGCGACTGATAACGTCACATCTGCCGAAAAAAATTTGTCGGACGCGACCAACGACGCCACTGCCGCAAATAAAAATCTTTCCGAGGCGGCGGCGAAAGCTCACGAAGCACTGAAAAACTTTGCCGAAAACGCGGGCAAGTCAAGCGGCTTAAAGCGCGACAACACCGACGTTCCGACGAAAATGCCTACAAAATCTGCGCCGACCGACAGCGGGCAACGACCCGAAAAAGTAAATCTGCAGATGAAGCCGCAGGATACAAGTTACAAACTTGAAGATTTGGGCTTTGATTTGGACGTGTTCAGTGCTTTTGAAGGAGTGCTCGGCAGTGCGGCTGGCGCATTAGTTGCCGCAGGTGTCGGCGGATTAACAGCGGCGTCTTTACCGGCGTTGATAGCCGCAGGTATCGGGGTAGCGGGTTTGGCAGCTGTAGTTTCAGGTACTTCCGATAACCGCGACGAACGATTGAACGCTACCGAAAATCTGTCACTTGACGCGGGCGAATTCGCCAACATTGACCTTTCGGAGTTTTCGACGCCGCTCAGCAGTATTGAAAGCAATGTACAGGGAATTCGCGACATTCTTCAAGGTAAAAACGCCGTCGACGACGCCACTGCCGAGGCAACGCCCGACACGTCAAAGGAAACTGCGCCCGACCTATTGACGCCGCTCACCAATATCAGTGAGACCGCTCAAAGCATTTTGGGCGAACTGCAAAACCGTCAAGACGAAGGCGACGAATCAGCCAACGCCATCAGCGAATTACAGTCGGAAGTATCGACGCAGTTGTCGGAAGTGGCGACACAAATGACCGAAGGCGCATCGCAGGTAAGCGAAAGTATCACGTCGCCGATTGAAAGTCTTGCTCAACAGCTCGACGCTCTTCAAACTCAAAACGAAGAACAAAGCACCTCGACGGATGAAGGCACGACCTACCTTGAAAATGTCGCAAGTACCGTTCAAAGCATTTGGGACGACATACAGGCGGCTAAGGAAACGGAAACTTCCGAAACAACCGACACCGACGACACGACGGCAAAACTTGCGAACATCGATACCAACGTCGCGGCAATTTGGCAGAAGTTATCGGAAGAGACCGCCGAACAATCAACCGACACGCCGCAAGACAGCGAACTTTCACGTTTGGCAACGATTGACGAAAAAGTTCAAAGTATCCTTACGACACTGCAGGATAAAGCCGCGACCGAAGAATCACCGTTAGGCACACTGCTTGAGCCGCTGAAACAACTTGATTCGCCGTTAAGTTCAATCGCCAAAGCCGTCACTGAAAAGAAAATCGAAATGCCGGTTGAAACGCTCGTAAAACCGCTTGATACAATCAGCGGCTTTGTCAGCAAAATCGCCGACATGCTCAGCAAACGCGAGCCGCCGAAAGTAGAAATTTCGCCGAATATGGACATAAACTTAGGCGGCGCGTATGTCTTCGATAACGCAATGAAACAATCGCTTGTCGACGACATCACGAGCAATATCGTTTCGCGAATCACGGAGGCGGTTGAACGCGCAACAAGTCAAGTCAGCACTTCAAGTTACGCAGGTTAGGAGGCGACGGCATGATTTACATCAACGATATTCCGTCCTTCCGTGACCCCGAAAGTACCGAATACACTTTCGATAACCGCATTGAGAAAATCGAACTTATCAACGGCAACGCAGTTCAGGATTATGGACACGTCGAATCAGGCGACGTTTATTCGGTTGAATGCATGTTTACGCGGGCGAATTATTTGCGCGTCCTGCAACTGTGGAAGGCGCGGGAATTCGTGACCTACACCGACGAAGCGGGCATTGTCAACGAACACATGAGGCTTGTTTGTCGACGCGTCAGGCGAGATAAAAATTTTCCTAATTACTACTACTTGACTATTGAACTTTGGAGGGTTTGAAATGGCGGCAACCGACTACATCAACCTGTACATGAATAATCCGACGGCGGGCATGACTGACGGCACCGCAGTTTCGACGGAAGGAACTTTTCTTGCTCCGATTAGTTTCACGCTCGACGCAAGCGAAAACGAAGAAAAAACCTTGCCGTTGGCGATTCGGACTGAAACGGGCTACGTCGCGACGGAAGTAACTATCGCCGACCAAAACGATACCAATGACCGCTTGAAACTTTGCTTGACGGAGGACGGC
>JAFVBP010000017.1 GCA_017479925.1 Selenomonadaceae bacterium
GCAAACGCAACAGCTCATGACGCGACGCGACGGACGCGGGATTGTTTTCGTTGACATTGCCGTGCCCCGCGACGTTGACCCCGAGGTCGGCAACATAAACGGCGTCACGCTTTACAATATCGACGACCTTGAATCCGTCGTTGAAAAAAATCTGCAGGCACGTCAGCGCGAAGCCGAAGTTGCGGAAAAAATTGTCGACGAACACGTTGCCGCCGTCATGGAGCGGTTCAAATATCTGAAGTTTCGACCGCTGATGGCGAATTTGTCCGAACGCGCCGAAAAAATTCGTGAACGCGAAATCCGTCGTGTGGCGGGCAAGTTGCCGAAGTTGAGCGACGACGAACGCAAGATTGTCGACCAGATGACGCGGCGAATCGTGCGAAAACTTTTGCGGATGCCGATGATGAAACTCAACGCGTCGGCGGGCACGGACTCCGAAAATTTTTACGCGCAGGCAGTCAAAGCACTTTTCACGGACGAGGTGAATTACGTTGCACAAGATTAAAATCGGCACGCGGGCAAGTCGTTTGGCACTGTGGCAAGCCGAATTCGTCGCGTCGGAGCTGAAAAAAATTTTTCCCGCGCTCGAAGTCGAATTGATTCACGTGCACACGACGGGCGACAAAATTTTGGATGCACCGCTTGCGAAAATCGGCGGCAAAGGTCTGTTCACGAAGGAACTTGAACTTCAACTTGCACGCGGCGAAATCGACTTGGCGGTTCACAGCTTAAAAGACGTGCCGACCGATTTGCCCGCAGGTTTCAAAATCGCGGCGGTCACACGTCGAGAGCAACCGTTTGACGCCTTCGTCAGCGAAAAATTTTCGGCGTTTGACGAACTGCCCGAAGGTTCAATCGTCGGCACGTCAAGCTTGCGACGTTCGGCACAGCTGTTGAAATTGCGCCCCGATCTGCGAATCAAAAATCTGCGCGGAAACGTCGACACGCGGCTCAAAAAATTGGACGCGGGCGAATTCGACGCGATAATTTTGGCGGCGACAGGTCTTGAACGTCTCGGTTACGCGGCGCGAATTCGGCAGCTGTTGACGAAAATAATTCCTGCGGCGGGTCAAGGCGCACTTGCGATTGAAGTTCGTTCGAACGACGCGGAAGTTGCCAAACTCGTGCGCCCGCTCAACGACGAAGAAACTTTTTCGGCAACGGCGGTTGAACGTGAATTTTTGCGTGAAGTCGGCGGCAGCTGTCAAGTTCCCGTCGGTGTTTTCGCGAAAATTGACGGCGGGCGATTGACTGTCCGCGCACTCATCTCGTCGCTTGACGGCAAAAAATTCGTCGCCGAAACGCTTGAAGTGCCCGTAAGCGAAATTGACGGTCTCGGCAAAATTTTGGCTCGGACTTTGCTCGACGACGGCGGTCGCGAAATTTTAGCTGAAATGCAAGCTTGACACGCGGCGACAACGTCGGAACGTTGAAAACGATACGTCGCGAAAATTGTTTGTGCACTTTTCAAAAGTGCCGCGGCGACAACGTCGGAACGTTGATAACGATACGTCGCGAAAATTGTTTGTGCACTTTTCAAAAGTGCCGCGGCAACAACGTCGGAACGTTGACAACGACACGTCGCGAAAATTGTTTGTGCACTTTTCAAAAGTGCCGCGGCAACAACGTCGGAACGTTGA
>JAFVBP010000196.1 GCA_017479925.1 Selenomonadaceae bacterium
ACGCGACGAGAATTTTATCGGTCGGCTTTTCGGCGGACGACGGTTTTTCTTCGGCGGAAGTACCGCAGGCAGTCATCAAGCAAACCGTCAACGCGGCGAGCAACGTTGCGAAAAATTTTTTCATGACGCGTGACCTCCGTCAATCGAGAATTTTGTCGAGACCGATTGTCAAACCTTTGAGCGCACGAACTTTTTTGCAGGCAAGCACGACGCCCGGCATGAACGAATCGCGCCCCGTCGAGTCGTGGCGGATTGTCAACGTTTGACCGAGACCGCCGAAAATAACTTCCTGATGCGCGACGAAGCCCGGCAGTCGCACGCTGTGAATGCGAATTCCGTCGACATCGGCACCGCGCACGTGTTCAAGCCGTTCGACTTCGTCGGGGTGACCCTGTTTGTGTTTGAGTCGGACTTCGGAAATCATCTTCGCGGTGAGTTCGGCGGTACCCGAAGGCGCGTCGAGTTTCTTGTCGTGGTGCAGTTCGATTATTTCAACTTCGGGCATGTACTTGGCGATTTTGCGCGCAGTCAACATCATCAACACGGCACCGAGCGCGAAATTCGGCGCAATGAACGCGGGCGTTTGATTGACTTCGCAGGCGTCGCGGATTTTTTGTTTATCGGCGTCGCTCAAACCCGTCGTGCCGACAACGGGCGAAACTTTGTTTGCAAGCGCGGTCATGACGTTTGCGAAGACTGCGGCGGGACGCGTGAAGTCAACCATAACGTCAGGCTGAAATTTTTTCAACGCAGCGTCAAGATTCGTTTCGACGTTGAGATTTTCGACGGTGCCCGAAACAATGTCGACGGCGGCGACGAGTTCGAGTTGTTCGTCGGCAGTGACGGCGGCGCAAACCGTGCGACCCATGCGTCCGAGTGCGCCGTTGACCAAAACTTTAATCATGTTGAAACCTCCTGTTGTTACGCAAAAAAACCCCGTCAACGCGACGGGGACAATCGTCGTTTAAAAAATGTTTTCGGCAAGCACAATCGTTTGATCGCGGTTCGCGCCGACGGACACAATTCCGAGTTCAATGCCCGTGACTTCAGCCATGCGCGTCAAATATTTGCGTGCGTTTTCGGGCAAGTCGTCGAAGCGGCGAACGTTTGAAATGTCGGTTTTCCAGCCCGCGAAAGTTTCGTAAACGGGTTCAACCTTCGCCAAAACGTTCAGCGACGCGGGAATTTCGTCGATAATTTGCCCGTCGAGTTTGTACGCGACGCACATTTTAATTTCGTCGAAGCCGTCGAGGATGTCAAGGCGCGTGACCGCCATATAATCGGTGCCGCTGAGTTGCCCCGCGTATTTGACGACGCAGGCATCAAGCCAACCCGTGCGACGCGGACGACCCGTCACCGTGCCGAATTCGTGTCCCGCCGTGCGAAGTTTGTCGCCGATTTCGTTGAGCTGTTCGGTCGGGAAAGGACCTTCGCCGACGCGTGTGCAGTAAGCTTTGACGACGCTGACGACGGTATCAATCTTTTTGGGCGCGACGCCCGCACCGATACCGACGCCGCCGCTGATTGGGTGGCTACTCGTGACGTAAGGATAAGTGCCGTAGTCAATATCGAGCATTGTCGCCTGCGCGCCTTCAAACAGAATTTTTTTGTCCGCGTCGATTTGACCGTTGAGCAAAGTTATCGTGTCGCAAACGAGCGGACGAAGTCTTTCGGCATAACCGTTGTATTCGCGGATAATTTCTTCGGCGTCGAGCGGCGCGTGATTAAAAACTTTCTGCAACGTCAAATTCTTCACGGCAAGAACTGCGCGGACTTTGGCGGCGAATTCGTCGCGGTCAATCAAGTCACAGACGCGAATTCCGATTCGGTCGGCTTTATCAATGTAGCACGGACCGATACCGCGTTTGGTCGTGCCGATTTTGTTTGCACCGCGTTGAATTTCGCCGAGTTCGTCGAAGAGTTTGTGCCACGGCATGACGACATGAGCGCGATTTGAAATGCGGATGTTTGACGTGTCGACGCCGCGTTTATCCATTGCGTCAATTTCTTCGAGCAGACATTGCGGGTCGACGACAACGCCGTTCGCGATAACGCAGGTCGTGCCTTTGTACAAAATGCCCGACGGCAACAGGCGCAACTTGTATTCTTCGCCGCCGACAGCCACGGTGTGACCGGCATTTGAGCCGCCTTGGAAACGCACGACGGTATCGGCCTGTTGCGCCAGATAGTCGACGATTTTGCCTTTGCCTTCGTCGCCCCACTGCGCGCCGCTGATGACAACCGTTGACATTAAAAAATCACCTCACCGATTTTTCTGGACGTAAGAGCGCATGAATTTAATCGTCTCGTCTTTGATGACGTTTTCGCCGCGTTCGTAGTTGATAATGCGGAAAAGCCTGCCGACGCGGTCGATAATCGGCTTGTTGCGCGTGCGGAAAGTTTCGCCGTGAATGGTGATGTCCACGCGGTCGGCACTGCGCACGTCGTAGGAAACGCCGAGCAAATCTTCGCCGTCGAGCGACTTAATCAAATAGCTGTACTCCATCGAGCCGACAGACGACTCCCACGTCAATTCGCGGTTCAATGCCTTGTGCATCAAAACGTTGACGTACTCCAAAATAATTTCGTGTGTCCTGGTGTTCATATTGACGCCTCCTTGAAAGCAATTTGGAATTTGGAATGTGGAATTTGAAATTTTTTCGGCAAGCAGTTGACAATCGCCGCCCGCCGTCGAAATGTAAATCACTCGTGCAAGCTCTGTTGAATCTTCTGCTCTTTGAGCGCGACTTCCGTAACCAGCTTGTGGCGGTGAACAGTCAATTTTTCGGCAAGATCTTTGTCGGCAAGCGCAAGAATCTCCACGGCGAACAGCGCGGCATTTTTCGCACCGTTGACAGCCATTGTCGCGACGGGCACGCCGCTCGGCATTTGCACGGTACTCAACAGCGCGTCGAGACCTTTGAACGGTTCGGAATTCATCGGCACGCCGATAACGGGTTTGGTCGTCAAGCTTGCCACGACGCCCGCAAGGTGAGCCGCCATACCTGCCGCCGCGATAAAAATCTGCGCGTCGGAATTCGTAACGAAGTCGTGAACTTTCTGCGGCGTGCGGTGAGCCGAAGCAACGGTAACTTGAACTTCAACGTCGAAACTTTTGAGCGTGTCGACGGCGGCTTTCATGACCGGCCAATCGCTGTCACTGCCGATTATAATTGCAACTTTCATAGCGACCCCTCCGAAATGGCACGTTGAGCCTCCGACAAGTTGACGAAAATGCCTGCGCACAAAGCTTTAATTTCGTCGGTCGGTTGCATCGTGTCGGGAATCATAATCGCCGCGCCGCCCGCCGCGTGTGCCGCACGGATGCCGTTGAAGCTGTCCTCGAAGATGTAACAATCCGCAGGTGCAAGGTTCAACTTAGACGCCGCAAGCAAAAAAATATCGGGCGCGGGCTTGCCTTGTGCAACCAGGTCGCCGCCGACAAGCACGTCGAAATATCCGCGCAGATTTTTCCGCGACAAATTGTCTTCGATAATCGAGACGGGCGCACTGCTTGCAACAGCCATTTTGACGTTCGCGTCGCGGAAGAAATTCAAAATCTCTTCGACGCCCGACATGAGCTCCAAACCTTGTTCGCGGCTTGCTTCGACGAGTTCCAAAACGCGGTCAACGTAACGCTTGCAATCGATGTGCGGGTAAAAATTTCTGACGACCTGCACGGACTCTTCGCCCATGTTCGTCCCGCAAGCGGCAATCGGCAAGTCGTAATTCGGTTCAACGCCGAATTCGGGAGCGACGGTCAGCCACGCCTTGCGGTAAAGTTTCTCCGTGTCAAAAAGCGTGCCGTCCATGTCGAAAATCGCGCCGAGTTTCATTGAGCAATCACCTCGACGCGAATAATATCAAATTTGTTTCCGCGTAGCAACGTTTAAGGTGACGAAAAAATTTTTCATGCGGCGAACGTGATATTTGCAATTCGGAAAATCTATGCTATTATGTTCGCGGAATTTTTTCGACGCACGGCGTCGAGCAATGGGCTTTTGGAGGGGGATTCGGTTATGCTGAAAAGTATTGCAGTAATGACATCGGGCGGCGACGCACCCGGCATGAACGCGGCAGTTCGCGCCGTCACACGCACGGCACTTCACCACGGCGTTAGAGTTTGGGGCATTCGCGGCGGCTATCACGGTATGCTTGACGAAGAAATGTTCGAGATGCAATCCAAGGACGTCAGCGACATCATTCAACGCGGCGGCACCTTTTTGGGTACGGCTCGTTGCAAACGCTTCACCACGCCCGAAGGTCGCGCTCTCGGTTACAAAAATCTTGTCGACCGCGGCATCCAAGGTTTGGTTGTCGTCGGCGGCGACGGTTCACTTCGCGGCGCGTCAACGTTGAGTCAAGAAACGGGCATTCCGATTGTCGGACTGCCCGGCACGATTGATAACGACGTTTGGGGCTCCGAATATACAATCGGTTGCGACACTGCCGCCAACACGATTATCGACGCGATTAACAAACTTCGCGACACGGCGTCCGCTCACCGTCGCACAATCGTTTTGGAAGTCATGGGACGCAATTCCGGTTGGCTCGCGATGGTTTCGGGCATTTCGGGCGGCGCGGAATATATTCTCGTCCCCGAAGAAGAATACGACCTCGAAGAAATCTGCGAAGACATGAAGGCGGCTTACGACGCGGGCAAACGTTACATCCTCGTCGTCGTCGCGGAAGGCGCGGGCAAAGGTCACGAAATCGGCAAGATTATCGCGGAGAGAACCGGTCTTGACACGCGCGTTTCCAAACTCGGACACATTCAACGCGGCGGCTCCCCGACGGTTATCGACCGCGTCAACGCAAGCCGTCTCGGTGAACACGCGGCACTTGCGCTCATTTCGGGCTTGTCGGATATCGTCTTCGGCTTCAATCGCGGGCACGTCGTTTCGATTAACCTGCACGACGCCGTTAACAACAAAAAGCAACTCAATCCCGAATACATGCGTCTTGCTCGTGTGCTTGCGTAAGCCACTTTAAAAGTGGCGGAACAATTGGAGATCACCGCAACGTTATCACAAACAAACAAAACCCCGTCGAACAATCGGCGGGGAATTTTTGTTATCTCGTGACGTTCAATGCGTGAAGACGAAATAAATCACCGCAAGCGCAATGCCCACGACGGTTGCCGTCATAATTTGCGTGTGCCGTGAAGAACCGCGCACTTCGTTTTCAAGTTTATTCATGCGTGCGTTGAAATTGTCTTCGAGCCTGTCCATTCGGGCGTCGAGTTTATCCATGCGTGCGTTGATTTCGCGCTGACCATCTTTGAGGTCTTTGAGCCGCTCAAGAATCAAGTCGTCGCGAGTGAGCGGGGTAGTTTTTTCACGTTGATACAGTGCCGGCATAATGAATCTCTCCTTTGACAAGCGTCGACGGAAATGATAGACTGCCGCCGACATATGAATTGCTTTTGAACGAGTCGTCGGGCTTTGTCAAGTAGGCGGCTCGTTTTCGTTTGCGATTTTATCAAAGTGAGTGTGACGTGTCTAGAACTTTGCGACCGCTTTAAAAGCGGCGGAATAATTACGCGCCAAACGTTGTAACAAAAAAACCCCGTCGAACAATCGTCGGGGGATTTTTTTTGCTCGCAAAACCGTAAACGGTACGGGGCAATGCGTAATTCGTAATGCTTAATGCGTAATTATTTCGCGTGTCGGCTGTTTCATTACGCATTACGCATTTCGCATTACTAATTGCCTTTCGGTATGGAGGCATGCGCGACTGTTATTACAATGTAAGTACCTGTGGGACGCAGGGAATTGTTTCAAAACCGCAAGCGGTACAGAGTCAATGCGTAATTCGTAATGCTTAATGCGTAATTACTTCGCGTGTCGGTTGTTTCATTGCGCATTACGCATTTCGCATTACTAATTGCCTTTCGGTATGGAGGCATGCGCGACGTCAAATATCATGGCAAACAAAATCGAAAACCTCAGTTTCAAAACCGCAAGCGGTACAGAGTCAATGCGTAATTCGTAATGCTTAATGCGTAATTATTTCGCGTGTCGGCTGTTTCATTACGCATTACGCATTTCGCATTACTAATTGCCTTTCCGGTATGGAGGCATGCGCGACCCGGTAAAAGCTTTGTGCAGGATAGCCGCCCGCCGAAATTCTGATTCTTTGCTGCGGTTTCAATATCGCCGTTTCAAAACCGTGAACGGTATGGAGGCATGCGCGACACATGAATCCGGATGCAACAAAAGAGGATCTTATTGGGTTTCAAAACCGCAAGCGGTACAGAGTCAATGCGTAATTCGCAATGCTTAATGCGTAATTATTTCGCGTGTCGGCTGTTTCATTACGCATTACGCATTTCGCATTACTAATTGCCTTTCGGTATGGAGGCATGCGCGACCAT
>JAFVBP010000197.1 GCA_017479925.1 Selenomonadaceae bacterium
GTCGTCGGGCAATTTAAAATCGCTGTGGTGATAAACCGCTTTTTCCATGACAAGCTTGTCTTCGTCGCTCAGCTCGTCGAAGTTGAGCATAATGTCTTCAATCATGCCGTGTTTAAAAAGCAGGCGCGCACCGAATTTCACGTGATTGTACTTGTCGTTGTCGCGGAAAGTGTGCGTGACGACGGCTTGACCGAAACGCGCAAAATCGTGCAGTTCGCCGACAGTCCAAGCCAAATCTCGGTCGTATTCGTTCAAGCCCAAATGTTCGGCAATGAAATCGCAGTTCGCAGCGACCGCGTGCGTGTGAATCAGTTTCGCCGTGCACATGTCGTGAATGCGGGCTTTCGTCACGTCGTAGAGCGAAAAAAATTCGTCGAAGTTGCGTTTAATCTCGTCCCTGTTAAAAATTGTGCTCATGAAATTTATGTGTCACCTTTCAAACGGGTAGACGATGCCGAATTGTCGACGAATCTCGTCCGCCTGTTGCATAATCGCCAAACTTTCAGCGTGTGACATTTCGGGACACTCGGTCAGTCCCGACTCAATCGCCCGAAGACAGGCACGCACTTCGTATTCAAAGCCGGTAATCTGCGCGGGCACGGCAATTTCACGCTTGACGAAATGTTTGTAACCGTTGACGCCGCAAACCGTAATTTTTTCGGGATTGAAAACGTCGTGCGCCTGAATGAAACCTTCGCGTCCGTAAACGAAGCCGCTCCTGTCGGTCACGGTGAAAATTGTCGCGAAAATGCTTGCCATTTTTCCGCCGTCGTATTCGAGCATGACGTTGTTTTGTCCGTCGACGCCCGTTGAAGTCGGAATCATCGACGCGGCGACTCGTTTGACTTTGTTGCCGAAAGTCATTGAGCAAAAATTGAGCGCGTAGACCGTCAAGTCAAGCAGACAGCCGCCCGCAAGTTTCGGATTGGTCAAGCGGTCGTTCATGAAGTTGCAATCGCCGACGTTTGCCGAAACGGTCAGCGGTTCGCCAATTTCACCGCTTGCAATGATGTCGGTGATAATTTTCGCCGACGGCAGATAACGCGTCCACATTGCCTCGGCAAGCAAAAGATTTTTCGCTTCGGCAAGCGAAATCATCTCGTGCGCCTGTTTTTCGTTGACGGCAAGCGGTTTTTCGCAAAGGACGTGTTTGCCCGCCCGCAGAGCTTTAATCGTCCACTCGTGATGATGCGAATGCGGCAACGCCACGTAAACCAAATCGACTGCGTCATCCGCAAGCAACTCGTCATAGGAGCCGTAAGCTTTTTGAACGCCGAATTTGTCCGCGAATGCCCGCGCCTTGTCGAGCGTTCTTGAAGCTACGGCGTAAAGTTCGGTTTCGTCGAGTGCGTCGACCGTTCGAGCCATTTTCGCGGCTATGAATCCTGCGCCGATAATTGCCACGTTCATTGACGACACCTCCGAAATTGTTTGGAATATTTTGCCACAAAGCCGCACGTTACGCAAGGAGCCGACGTTTGAAAGTTTCCGCCGACGCAAGCATTTCGCGGGCGTTTTCGATTGACGTTTTCGACTCCTTGCCCGAAGCCATGCGCGAAATTTCGGCGACGCGTTCAATTTCGTCGAGTTTGTCGACGCGGGTGACGGTTCGCCCGTCGACTTCAGACTTGCTGATTCGCAGGTGAAAATCCGCCGCGCTTGCAATCTGTGCCAAGTGAGTGACGCACAAAA
>JAFVBP010000198.1 GCA_017479925.1 Selenomonadaceae bacterium
ACGGTGCCGACGCAATTCGCTGGTACTTCTACGAAAATTCTGCGCCGTGGTTGCCGAATCGCTTTCACGACGGCGCGGTCACCGAAGGTCAACGGAAATTCCTCGGCACGCTGTGGAATACTTACGCCTTTTTCGTGCTGTACGCGAACATTGACGATTTCGACGCGACGAAGTACACGCTCGATTACGAAAAACTTTCCGTCATGGACAAGTGGTTATTGTCGCGGCTCAACACTATGGTTAAAACTGTTGACGACGCGTTGACGAATTACAAAGTTCCCGAATCTGCGCGTGCACTGCAAGATTTCGTCGACGAATTGAGCAACTGGTACGTTCGCCGCAGTCGCGCTCGTTTTTGGGCGAAGGGCATGGAGCAAGACAAAATCAACGCGTACATGACACTGTACACCGCGCTTGTCACGTTGTCGAAGGCAGCCGCGCCGCTCGTGCCGTTCATCACCGAAAACATCTACCGCAACTTGGTTTGCTCGATTGACAGTGCCGCGCCCGAAAGCGTTCATCTGTGCGATTATCCTCAAGCTGACGAAAAATTTATCGACGCCGAACTTGAAGGCAACATGGACGCCGTGCTGAAAATTGTCGTGCTCGGTCGCGCCGCCCGAAATGCGTCGAATATCAAAAACCGTCAACCCGTCGCTGAAATGTTCGTCAAGGCAGCTCAACCGTTGCCCGAATTTTTCGTGGAGATTGTCGAGGACGAACTCAACGTTAAGCACGTCGAATTCCGCGACGACATGAGCGAATTTATCCGCTACAACCTCAAGCCGAATTTCCGCGTGCTCGGCAAAAAAGTCGGCAAACGCATGGGCGAAGTCAAAGCCGCGCTTGAACACGTCGACGGGCTTGCCGCCAAAACCGAACTCGACAAGACGGGCGAATTCAAACTTGGCGACATCACTTTGACCGCCGAAGACGTTGAAGTTACAATTACGCAAACCGACGGCTTCAACTGCCAAAGCGACGCCGACATTTCCGTTGCGCTGTCGACGGTTTTGACGCCCGAACTCGTCGAAGAAGGTTTCGTGCGCGAAATTATCAGCAAGATTCAAGTCATGCGCCGTGAAAGCAACTTCGAGGTCACCGACCGCATTAAAATTTTCGCGTCCGAAAGCGACAAGCTTGCCGAAATCATCACGGGCAACGCCGAAGAAATTATGACCGTCACGCTTGCCGACGAAATTATCTTCGAGAATCGCGACGGCGCGAAAACTTGGGACATCAACGGCGAAGAAATTGCGCTTGCCGTCGAGAGAGTTTGACGCATGAAAAATTTTAACGGCGCACCAATTGGATGCAACGTCACGTTGCCGGCGAAGAAATTGCCCTTGCAGTCGAGAGAGTTTGACGCATGAAAGTTTTAATTTGGTTCGTCTCGAACGACGCCC
Organism: Selenomonadaceae bacterium; assembly: GCA_017479925.1. Taxonomy (GTDB): domain Bacteria; phylum Bacillota; class Negativicutes; order Selenomonadales; family Selenomonadaceae; genus Quinella. The sequence goes on from JAFVBP010000198.1 coordinate 1,407, forward strand.
GATTTTTCAACGCGGCAATGTCGATTCTTGCCCGTCAAAACGGCGGACTCGGCATTGTCGGCTGTACGGCGGTTTCACCCGTTAAGCTTCAAGCCGGCGACAAAAACGTTGACTTTATTCCGCTCGACAAAGTTGCCGCGCAGGATTTTGACGTTGTGCTCGTCGTCGGCGCGAAAGAACTCGGCATGAGCGAAGTCGTAAAAGTTGCCCGTCGCATCAACTTGCCCGAAGATAAACTTTTGGGCGATTGTATTGTCTGCGTGCCCGGTTTCACGTTGAACAAATATCGTCAACTGCAACGGTCGCGCCTGTCGATTTTCGCAATGAATTGTTTCGGCGGATTAATCAGCAACACGCTCGGTTTGCCGTTTCGTTCGCCGCTGGTCAACATGTTTTTCCGCGAAGACGAATATATTCGTTTCCTGCGTGCGTTGCGTGTTTACATGGAGGAAAATTTGACTCTCAAGACGACGCGCTTCGACAAAGGCACCGAACTCAATTACCCCGTCGTCACGCTCGGCAACGTCGATATTCACATGAATCACTACCGCGACTTCGACGAGGCGGTCAACATTTGGAGCCGTCGCAAGGCGCGAATCAACTGGTACAACCTTTTCGTGACGGCGTACACCGAAAGCGAAGAATTTGCGCGGGAGTTTGACGCCCTGCCGTTCGGCAAGAAAGTTTGCTTCGTGCCGTTCAAGTCGGATTTGGATTCGGCGTGGTACATCAATCCCGAAATTAAACGCGGGCTTGAGTTTTGGGACGTCGTCAATCATTTCGGCACCGGCGATCCGTTTTACTACAACCCGTTCGACATGCTTTTGTACGGCAAGAAAACTCCGCTGATTGAAATGTGATTCGGCGAAAAAATTTGAGATCTCTGCATGCTGAAAATTTTGCTGTGGTTTGTCTCGAAGGACA
>JAFVBP010000199.1 GCA_017479925.1 Selenomonadaceae bacterium
AGCTGTTCCATCGACAAAGTTCTTTCGAGTTGCGAAATTTCGCGCTGAAGATTTTCGAGTTGCCGCGCCTGCGACAAAAGCGTTTCAGCCCGAACGAAGTTTGCATCCGCGCCGAAAAGTTGCGTGCGTTCGGCTTTGAGCTGATTTAAGCGGTCTTCGTAAGTTTTCGTGCGCGCTTCGCAAATTTGGAAATTGTTCGTCGCGGTCTGAAGTTTTTGTTGTTCGACTTGCAACGCTGATTCGCGGCTTTTCAATTCGGCAAGTGTCGCGGAAACTTTTTGCAAGTCGGCGATTGTGCGGTCAAGTTCTTTGCGACGGTCAGATTCGCCTTCGCGCAGTTGATGTTCGGCTTGAGCGGATTTCAACGCCTCGTCCGCCGCAGTGAATTTGATTTTCGCCTCGGCAAGCGTCGCCGTCAATTCGCGCAGATTTTTAAACTTGCCGTCCAAAACGTTGCCTGCGGTCAGTTGAGCCTGCGCGTCCTCGAAAATTTTCTTGAGCGCGTCGACTTGCTGTTGAGCCGCCGAAAGTTTTTGCGCGATTTCGGTCGCCGATTGCCCTTGAGCGTCCGCGTCGTCAAGTTGCCGTTTCAAGCCGTCGCGTTGAATTTCAAACTCTTTGGCGGCGGCGGCTGAAGTTTTTGCGCGTTCGGCAAGCTTTGATTCGATGTTCGCGTAAGGCGTGCTGTCGAACAGAACGTTCAAAATCTCTTGACGCTCGTTCGAGTCGGCGGACAGAAATTTTTTGAATTCGCCCTGCGGCAACAAAACGACTTGCCGAAATTGATCCGCGTTGAAGCCCAAAAGCTCGGTGATTTTTTTCGTGACATCGTTGGATCTGAAAGAAATCAATTCTCCGTCGCAGAAAAGTTCGGCGTTTTCGGGCACGGACTTGGTGCCGTCGCCGCGTTTTTTTGGAACTTCCTGTCGCGGAGTGCGGTGAATTTTGTAAACTTTGCCGTTGAGCGCAAACTCGAAATCAATTTCGGTCGGCACGTCGACGGCTGCCGCTTGCGAACGCATGTCGTCGCTTTTGCGCGCCTTGCCGGAAGTTTCGCCGTACAGCGCGAAGGAAATCGCGTCCAAAATCGTCGTTTTGCCCGCGCCCGTCGCTCCGTGAATCAGAAAAATTTTTTCGCCGTGCAAGCCGTCGGCAAAGTTCAGCTCGACGGGTTCAACGTAAGGACCAAATGCCTGCATTTGCAATTTAATCGGTGTCATGTCGTCAACCTCCGCAAATTTCTTTCATGGCGGCGCGTTCGTCGTCGGTCAAAGTTCGTTTCGACATCTCCTCGAAGAAGTCCGCGAATTGCTCGAAAATCGAAACGTTTTCGCGGAACTTGCGTGTCGGCTCGTCAACGAATTTTTCGGGACGGGCTTGATTTTTCGCCTCCATTAAATTCGGAAACGTGTCGCGAAGTTTCTGCGCCGCGTCGTAAATAAAAACGTCGTCGGTGAGCGTGACGTAAGCGTAATCATAGCACGGCGGTTGCGATTGAAGTTCGGCAAGCGTTTTTTCGACGGCAATCAAGTCATGCAACGGCTTGAGCGGAATATTTTCGGCGCGAACAAAACCGTTTGCGTCAAGCTCGACCAAAGTAACGCTTTTTTCGTGCGACGCCTCGGATGCCGAATATTTGAGCGGCGACCCGCTGTAACGAATATTTTCGGCGGACATTTTCTGCGCACTGTGCAGGTGCCCCAAGGCAACGTAATCATAGCCCGCGAAATTTTGCAAGCTGACGTTGCCCGCGCCGCCGACGAATTTGCGTTCGCTGTCGGAAGTTTCGCCGCCGCTTATGAAAACGTGAGCAATCGCGACGCTTCGGGCACCTGCGGGAATTTCTTTGCGCGCTTCGTCAAGATAAAACTTGTTCGCCTCGTCGAAAGTCAAACGCCGTTGTTCGTCGCCGAAAAATTTTGTGCGAATTTCGATCGGCTCGAAGTACGGTATCAGCGAAAAGTACACGTCGCCGAAATCGTCCGTCAAGCGAATCGTTTCGGGCTTGTCGGCGGTTTTCGCGGTGATGAAAAATTTTTTGTTCGCGAAGATGCGGCTGCCGAAATTCAAACGTTCCGCGCTGTCGTGGTTGCCCGCGATACACAGCACGGGAATTTGTCGCTCGGTCAACTCGAACAGCACTTTGTCGAACAGCTCAACCGCCTCCGTCGAAGGAGTCGTGCGGTCGTAAACGTCGCCGGCAATGATAATCGCGTCGGGTTTCACGTCGTCGACAATCGCCAAAAATTTTTCCAAGATGAATTTCTGGTCGTCAATCAGCGAACGATTCATCAGCGTTTTGCCGAGGTGCCAGTCCGCCGTGTGTAAAATTTTCATAAAAATTACCTCCGTATGCGAATTGCCGCCGCGTGTGCCGACAAACCTTCAGCCGTCGCAAGTGTGATGATGTCGTCCGCCGCCGCAAGCAAATCTTTGCGCGTGTATGAAATTAAACTCGTTCGCCGCAGGAAAGTTTCGACGTTCAACACGGAATAAAATTTCGCCGTGCCGCCCGTCGGCAAAACGTGATTCGGTCCCGCTAAGTAATCGCCGAGCGGTTCGGGTGAATTTTCGCCCAAAAATATCGCGCCCGCGTGACGGATTTTCGGCAACAGTTCAAACGGCGACTTGACCAAAAGCTCCAAATGTTCGGGTGCCGAAAAGTTTGCGAAGTCAACCGCCTCGTCCAAATTTTTCGCGACGACAATCAAGCCGTTGCGTTCGATTGACGTTTCGGCAATTTCGCGGCGGGCAAGTTTGGCAAGTTGAGCGTCAACCTGCGCGGCAATTTTTTCGGCAAGCTGTGAATTCGTCGTAATGACGATACTGCAGGCAAGCGGGTCGTGCTCCGCCTGACTGAGCATGTCCGCCGCCGCGTAAACGGGATTGGCGGTCTCGTCCGCGACAATCAAAATTTCGCTTGGACCGGCAAGCATGTCAATGTCGCAGTGACCGTAAACTTCCTTTTTGGCGAGCGTGACGAAAATGTTGCCCGGTCCGACGATTTTGTTGACGCGTGGAATTTGCTCCGTGCCGAAAGCCATGGCCGAAATCGCCTGTGCGCCGCCGATACAAAAAATTTTGTCGACGCCCGCAATTTTCGCCGCGGCAAGCACGGTCGGATTGATTTTGCCGTCGCGAGCGGGTGTGCACATTACAATTTCGCTGACGCCCGCGACTTTTGCGGGAATGACGTTCATCAAGACGCTTGACGGATACGCGGCAGTCCCGCCGGGCACGTACACACCGACGCGATCAAGCGGCACAATCGATTGACCCAAAATCGATTCGCCGCGAAAAGTCATCCATGAACGCGGAAGTTGTTCGCTGTGGTAACTGCGAATGTTTTCGGCGGCACGTTTGAGCGACGACAAAATTTCGGGCGCAATGTCAACGTCCGACATGTCGACGGAAAAATTTTTGAGTTCGACGCCGTCAATTTTGCGTGTCCAATCGACGACAGCCGCGTCGCCGCGTTGACGAACATCAGCGACAATTCGCCGCACGATTTCAACCGCGCTCAAATCTTCGCCGAAAATTTTTTGATTCGCCGCACGGATTTTGGGCGACAATTCAACTTCGTCGAAAGGTTTTTTTGTCAAAAGCCGTTCGACTTCGGCGCGTCCGACTATTGAACCGTCAACGATACGCATAAGCATCATCTCCAAATTTTTCGCGAATTATATCACGGCGCAAAAAAAATCGCCCGTCGCCGAGCGTAAAAATTTTCGTGTCGCCGTGTTGACAATCGTCACAGTTGCAGGGCTTGGAACACGGGCAATTCCGCCGACAAAAAATCTTCGGCGATTGATTTCAGTTGCCGCAAATTTTCTTCGGGCGACTCAATGCGCTCACCGTCGCGAATGATTTTTTGACCTTGTTGTTGCATGAGGCTCCAAACCGACTTTGTCAAAGCGTCCGCCGAACGTTCGCCGCCTTTGCACAGCGCAAGAAACACCTGCTGAAAGCGATTGAGATTGTAACCGCTGCCGGTAACGGGGCTTGCCAAAAAGCTTATCGATTCGTCGAATTTCGCACGTTCGCAAATGTAAGCGTTGAGCCGTTCGCAAGATTTTTTCACGCGCTTGACGGTTGCTTCGCTTTGGCACGGCATGATTCGGTTGTTGCCGACCAAAAAAATTGCCGCCTCGACCATTTCGGTAACGTTTTTTTCGGGGTGACGTTGCAGATATTCCGCGAAAGTTTTCGGGCGAAATTTGTCTTCCTGCAAAAATTCAAGCAGCGGTCGATAAATTTCTTCCGACAAATTTATTTCGACAGCCGCCGTCGTAAAAGTCAGCGGTACTTCGGCGGCGGGCATTTGCAACACATAACGCGTCTCCAAAATTCGCCGTTGCGATTCGTAAAGCGGCAACCGACGCAGTCCGCGCACGAACAAATCTTTGCGGAATTGCCGATTGACGAAATAATCGCGTACCTGTTCGCGCATGAGCGGATCGGTGATTTTGCTCAAAAACGCCTGTGCCGCTTCGGTCAAGCCCAAACCGTCAAGCGATTCGACGGGCGCGGCGGTCGCGGCAAAATCCAACTTTGCCTCGCGGAACATGTTGACGACATCGGTGAAATACATCAAGTCCCAAATGTCGTTGAAATATTCGTGCGCGATATAATGAGCGTCGTGCTTTTTGAGCCGCTCGAAACGTTCGGCAAACTTCGGCGCAATTTCAAGATACGCGGGCTTCGCGGCAATGAATTCTTCGACGAAATTCAGCGCGGCTTTAACGCGTTCGTCTATTGCACCCCCCCCCCGTGTGATAGCCGTCGTACAACTTCAACAGCTCGCGCATCGGGGCGACGGGTGCCCAGCCGGGCAAGCAGTTGTAACTGCAATAGACCGCGCCGCCCGACTTGAGATGTTTGCGCACGAAATCAAGCATGTGACGGCGATTTTCGTCGCTGACCCAAGACCAGATACCGTGGAATGAAATCGTGTCGAATTGCGGCAAGTCGTCGCGGTTGGCAAACTCCTCGAAGCTGTCCTCGAAAAATTTTGCGTCCGCGCCTGAAGCTTTCGCAAGTTCCTGCGCGTTGGCGGCGTGTGCGGGATTGAAATCCGTGCCGAAAAATTTGCCGGGATTTGCCGCCGCGTGAATGTTCGCCGAAACGCCTTGCCCGATACCAAGTTCGCAGTGACGGGAATTTTCGTCAACTTCGGGCGCGACAAAACCTTTGAGCGTCAAGCACCAGCGGATGAAATTCGGCGACAGCTCGCGATAATAGCCGAAAGTGTACGTCGAATCGGTGAAATAGCCTTCGTTCCAAGAATTCATGTGCAAGCCTCCAAAAATTTTTTCGCCGTAACTTTACCGCAAAAGTTTTCGTGACGCAAATTTTTCTTGAGTTGCCCGTCACGTGAAAATTCGTCAACCGCTTGTCGTCGTGTGAAAATCGAAATCCGACCGTCATGGATGACGGTCGCTCGCCCGCGCCGCGATACACGATGTATCGCAGCGGGCTGTTTTCTTTGGTTACTTTCTTTTGCGCCAAAAGAAAGTAACATTCACGCAAAAAATTTCTTGACAGTTTGTTGACTTCGCCTTAAGCTTGACGAAATTTCACAGGGGTGACGTTGGTTGTCGCGCAGAAACACGAGCAAATTTTTAAGCCTGATTCTTCGCCACAAGCCGCAACTTGTCGGGCTTGAACTTGACGAACACGGCTGGGCGCAGGTTGACGAACTTTGTCGGCTGACGGATTTTGACCGTGCGACGCTTGAGCAAATTGTTGCCCGCGACGACAAACGGCGATATTCGTTCAGCGACGATGGGCGGTTGATTCGCGCCAATCAAGGGCACTCAATCCCCGTCGACGTGGAGCTTGCCGAATTGGAGCCGCCCGAAATTTTATTTCACGGCACGGGCGAAAAATCCGTTGCGTCGATAAAACTTCGCGGGCTGTTGAAAATGTCGCGGCTGTACGTGCACCTGTCCGCCGATATTGAAACTGCCCGCAAAGTCGGAATGCGTCACGGCGCGCCGAAAATTTTCCGCGTACAAAGTCTGCGCATGTTCCGCGACGGTCGAAAATTTTTCCGTTCAGTCAACGGCGTGTGGCTGACCGAGCACGTGCCCGCGAATTATTTGGAGGAGATTTTTTGATGCAGAGCTATACTTACAGGCCGCAACGTGTCTGTTCCAAGCAGATTGATTTCAGTCTCGACGACGAAGGTCGCCTGCACGACGTGAAATTTTTGGGCGGCTGTCCCGGCAATTTGCCCGCAATCGGCAGGCTTGTCGAAGGCAAAGACGCGGCGGAAATTGCCGACATCCTGCGCGGCAACCAATGCGGCGCACGCGGCACCAGTTGCGCCGATCAGTTGGCAATCGCGCTTGACGAGGCGTTGAATTCTCGCACGGCGTGATTATAAATCCTGACACCCGACACCTGAATTCTGACACCTGAAAACGGAGGTTTTATCATGGACAAACAAACGTTGAACGACAAAATTAAACAACTGGCGGCGGCTTACAGCTGTTGCGCGGAACTCAAAGCGGCGATTCAAGCTTACTTCGACGCGGCGGGCACGGCTGACGAAAAATCCGCGACGCAAAATCTGCTTGCCGAACTCGAAGACGACATCCAAACCGTCGACGGGCTGGTTGCCTTCGCGCATTCGGCTCAAGCGGTTGAAATTTTCGGCGTCGAAGGTCAAAAAAATTTCGCCGCTCATGCCGACGAACTCAAAGCTTCGGGCGCGAAATATTGCGACTGCCCCGCCTGCAAAACCGGTCTTGAAATTCTCGACAACAAAGCCGTTTTGCTTGCCTGAAGTTTCGGAGATTTTTGCATGGACAAACGAACATTAGTCGACAAGCTCAAAGCTTTGCAAGCGTCGCCGAGCTGTTGTCCCGAACTCAAGCAGGCGGTCAATGCTTACTTTGTCGCTTTGGCTGCCGAACAGGTTGCCGCGAAAAATCTTATCGCCGAACTCGAAGATGACGTTGTCACCATTGACGAGTTGATCGAATTTGTACATTCGCCCGAACTCAAGGAATATTTCAAAGGCAACGAGGCTTTGGCGAAAATTTTCACCGACAACGCCGAGGCACTTAAAACTTCGGGCGCGAAATATTGCAACTGCTTTGCCTGTCAAGTCGGGCTTGAAATTCTCGATAACCGCGACGTGTTGCTTGCCTGAAGTTTCGGAGGTTACATGGACAAACGAACACTTGTCGACAAACTCAAAGCTTTGGCGGCGTCGCCGAGTTGCTGTTCCGACTTGAAACAGGCGGTCAAAAATTACCTTGTCGCGCTTGCTGCCGAACAAGTTGCCGCGAAAAAACTTGTCGCCGAACTCGAAGACGAC
>JAFVBP010000200.1 GCA_017479925.1 Selenomonadaceae bacterium
ATATAAAACACGTCCTCGTTGAAACCGTATTGCCGTGCGAAAGTTTTAATCGGCTCCACGTCCGACAACGTTTCCGAAATCTGCGCGGGAATTTTTTTGAGCAGGTCAATCAAGCCGCGAATTTTTTCGGGCGACTGCGTTTCGAGAATCTGCGCCATGTACAGCGCAAGCATGAACATCAAAATCAACTGCGTCGTGTAAGCTTTGGTTGACGCGACGGCAATTTCGGGACCCGCCCACGTGTGAATTACTTGATGAGCTTCGCGGGCAATCGACGAGCCGACGACGTTGGTTATCGCCAAAGTTTTCGCGCCGCGACGTTTCGATTCTTTGAGCGCGGCAAGAGTGTCCGACGTTTCGCCCGATTGACTGACGACGATAACCAAAGTTTTTTCGTCGACAATCGGGTCGCGGTAACGATATTCGCTTGCAAGGTCAACTTCAACCAACTTGCGGGCGAGTTTCTCAATATAAAATTTGCCGACAAGCCCGGCGTGATAAGCGGTGCCGCACGCGACGATATAAATTTTGTCGATGCCGTCGAGAAAATCTTTCGTCCAGTTGAGTTCGTCAAGCACGATTGAGCCGCCGTCTTTGGCAATGCGCTTGCTCATTGTGTCGCGCACGGCTTTGGGTTGCTCGTTAATCTCCTTGAGCATGAAGTGTTCGTAACCGCCTTTTTCGGCAGCCTCGGCGTTCCAGGTGACGTGAAAAATTTTCTTGTCGACGACTTCACCGCGACGGTTGAAAATTTGCACGGAATCGTTGCGGACAATCGCAAGTTCGCCGTCGTTCAAAATGTAAGTTTTGCGCGTGTGATTGATAATCGCGGGAATGTCCGACGCAATGAAATTTTCGCCGTTGCCCAAGCCGATGATGAGCGGATTGTCCTGTTTCGCGCAGATTAAAACGTCAGGATGATTTTTCGCCATGAAGGCAAGCGAATACGAGCCTTCGATTTTGCTCAAGACTTCGCGAACTGCCGCAACGAAATCACCGCGATAAGCTTCCTCCAGCAAATGCGCAACGACTTCGGTGTCGGTCTCGGAAGTGAACTTGTGTCCGCGTGCGATTAATTCTTCTTTGAGCGGCAGATAATTTTCGATTATGCCGTTGTGCACGACGACGAAATTTCCGTTGCAATCGGTGTGCGGGTGCGCGTTGCTGTCCGACGGCCGACCGTGCGTCGCCCAGCGCGTGTGACCGATACCGACCGTGCCGACGGGCAAATTGTTTTTGAGTTTGTCTTTGAGCGCGTCGAGCCTGCCGACTGCCTTTTCGATGAAAACATTTTCACCGCAATCGACGGCAATGCCCGCCGAATCGTAACCGCGATATTCAAGTTTCGTCAAGCCGTCCAAAAGAATCGGCGCGGCTTTTTTTTCGCCGATGTATCCGACAATACCGCACATAACAAAGCCTCCAAGAATTTTATTACGCATGAACGCGGCGACGAATTTGAACGTCAAAGCGTCCCGGCGCGACAATTGGGTCAAGCGTCACGCTTGCTCCAAGAATTTTATTTCGTCACTGAATTTTTCGTGAAGCAAACCGCGGCGATTATATCAAGTTAAGTGACAAGCGACAAGGGACAAGCGACAAGTTTTTTGCAAACAAAAAAAGCCTGTCCGTGCGGACAAGCTACGAAATTTGTTCAATAGTTGTTGACGACGTAGCGTTGAACTACTCCCGCCTAAATAGACGGGAGATTCATGAGAAGTTTGGCAGTCAAGCCACCCGTATTCTCAAAGGTCTGTCCAAAAGCCCCACACACAGTCGCTCAAGATTGAGGTTCTGCTTGCTTTTTCGCAAAATGTTAGCCGCGCCGTTCACGTCTGCATTTATCAGCCGTCCGCTACTCGACATGTACAAGCCGCGCTTGATTCTTTTGCCGCTGAAAGTGCCCGTATACGGTTTCTCCGCGTCATATGTCGGCAATTCGTCCAAATCCAAAAAGCTCGCTTTGCTCGTGTAACTCTCTTCCTGCTCAATGTAATTCATACCGTAACGAGTGCACAAAGCTTGCAACTGCTGACGCAACGCACCAAAGCTAATCTGCGTGAACTGCTGATTGATTTTCTTGCCGAGATTCATTCCGCGCTTAAAGTCGGGATTATAGCCGCAAATTACCGTTCCGATGTCATTACTTATGCAAAAATTGATAATGTAGCGGGCGGTCTTTTTCAGGCAGTCATTGACGCGATTGTTCCTTTTCAACGTGATTCGTTCGATTAACTTTGACGAGTAGCGACCTTGTTTCATTAGGATTGATTGCAGATATGCGCGGCGTTTGTTCCAATTTCGATTGATGTGTTTGATTTTACGTCCGTCCATGATGAACGAAGTCCCGAAATTGGTTACGCACGTCGCAAGATTGTCAAGCCCGAGGTCAATCGCCAATGAATTTTCGCGATTCAGTTGCAAATGCTCTTCGTTAATTTCGTAGCAGTATGCGATTTTAAATGCTCGACCGTTGTACAGCGGAATGATTTTGACTTCCTTAATCGTCTTGCCACTCAAGCGTTCGGGCACGCGAATTTTGATTCGGTGATTGTTCAGAACGTTGGTGTAAGTTCTGCTTTGCGGCACAGTCAAAAAGCCGTCGCGAATGCTGATTGAATTGCCGGTAATTGTCAGAGTGTACAAGCCGCCTTTCTTGCGATAGCGCGGCGGACGGGAACTTTTAACCTTTCCGACTGTTGCAAAGAACGACTTAAACGCAAAATCAACCGCCCGCAATGTCTGCTGTGCCATGTTCGACTGCAAGAGTTTGTAATTGTCGTTGTTCTTGCATTCGTGGTAATTGTCCGTGAAGCGCAGATAAGTTTTATCCTCGAAAAATTTTTGTCGGACGTTGTAGAGCGCGAAGTTGTACAGGCAGTTGCTGAAAAAACACAGCTCGCGCATTTGAAAATATTCAGCTTTGGATAATCCGCGAATCACGTTTACTTGAGTCAGGTACACAATTCTCACCACATTTCGCGGGATTATTGCATGATTTCAGGTAGAACGCAACTTGCGCGGCGATTCATCCCACGCCTATAGAGGGCAGGGGTTTCACGCCGCTCTTTGATAAATTGAATCGTCGCCGAAAATCATTACGCATTACGCATTACGCATTTCGCATTAAAAAAAGCCCGTCGAGTTGACGAGCTTGGAAATTTTTTAAGCCGAAACCGCGTTGACTTTAAGCGCGAGTTTGGATTTTTTGCGTGCTGCCGCGTTTTTGTGAATCGTGTTGTTCGCCGCCGCCTGATCGATGGCTTTGTGCGCCGCGGGCAGAAGTTCGCGAGCTTTGTCGGCGTCGCCCGCCGCAATAGCCGCCAACACGAGTTTTTGAGCTTTCTTCATGCGCGTTTTCTCGAAGACGTTGCGTGCACGGCGTTTCGCGTCGACTTTCATGCTTTTGACGGAAGATTTAATGTTCGGCAATGTTCGTCACCTCCTTGACATTTTACAGCTACGGAAGTTTAACACAGCGCATTTCAAATTGCAAGCGAAACTTCACGGCGCGAACGTCACGGGCGTCAAAAGCATGTACGCCGAAATCAACGCCAACGCGACGGCAAGTCCCGCGAAGACATTTCGCTTAAACGTCAAGTCTTTGCCGAGACCGTCGAAATTTTCGGCGCGTGCTTTGACGGTGAAAAATATCGTCGCGGCAATCAGCAACAGTTCGACCAACGCCGTCAGAAAAATTTTGTCGCGGTGCCATAGCTTGAACTCGACGCGCATGTGTTTATCTTTGCCGCTCAACAGCGACGCCGCCAAATTCCACGTCAAAACTCTCTGCGACGCGTCAACTTTGTCCGCGTTGTGATTTTCGGCAGCGTAAGGCAGTTCAATCGTCAAATCGAAGGTGACCTGCGACAGGACGCTTTGCACGGCGGCGGATTCACTCGGCGAAAAATTCTGTTCGCCCGTCGAAATCAAGTCGAAGTTGTACGCGTCGAAGAACCAGCCCGTGCGTTGACGAATACCCGCGCATTTGCCTTCGTGTGCCGTGAACAGCGGAATTTTTTCAGCCGCGAAACTTTTAACGTCGGGATATTGAACGCGAATTTCGTAGCCGCTCATGTTGTTTTCGGCGACGGGCGAAATGTCCGCGTTCGGGTTGTGCGCGAAATTGTTTTTGAGCGACTCGATCTGTTCGGCAAGCAACGGCACGCCGATAAATTTGTTGCGCAGGAAAAATTTGCCGTCGTCGGTGACAACGAGCGTCGAATTGCCTTGAAAGCAACCCGCGCACGTCACGCACAGCAAAACCGTCGCGAGTAGAAAAATTTTCTTCATGATTCAAATTCTGCTTGAGCCGACTTTGTCAAACGTCGACAAAATGTCGCGGTCGGGTTCCGAATCCATTTTGCTGACGAGCCAAATTGCAATCAGCGCGAAGATAAAGCCGGGGACAATTTCGTACAGCCCGAAAAGTTCAAACTGTTTCCACGCCAAAACCGTGACGCCGCCGACGATAATGCCCGCAATGACGCCGCGACGCGTTGTCCGACGCCAAAACAAGCTCATCAAAATCGCGGGACCGAAAGCCGCACCGAAGCCCGCCCACGCGTAAGCGACCATGTCCAAAATGAAGCTGTCGGGATTGAAGCCGAGAAACACCGCGATTGACGCGATAATCAAGACCGACGCACGCGAAATCCAAACCAGCTCCGTTTGATTGGCGTCCTTGCGAAGCAATGTTTTGTAGAAGTCCTGCGCGAACGCCGAAGCCGCCACGAGTAATTGTGATGACGCCGTCGACATTATCGCCGCCAAAACCGCGCTCAAAACCAAACCTGCGATTATCGGCGGGAACAGCTGATTCGTCATGACGAGGAAGACCGTTTCGGCGTTGGTGCCTTCAAGCGGTGTTGACAGGTAAACCGTGCCGACCATGCCGACAGCGACCGCCGCCGCCAAGCTCAAAATGACCCACGTCATTGCGATACGCGTCGCCTGTGGAATTTCTTTCGTCGACTTAATTGCCATGAAGCGTACCAAAATGTGCGGTTGACCGAAGTAGCCGAGACCCCACGCAAGCAACGAAATTAACTCGATAACGCCCATTGACGAGCCGTCCGGTTTCGTCAGCGGCTGGAACATTGATTCTTTGTACGCGGAAATTGCGCTGATCGTGTCGCCGAAGCCGCCCAAACTCATTGCCGCACATATCGGGACGAGCAATATCGCGAAGAACATCATTACGCCTTGAATGAAGTCCGTGCGACTGACCGCCAAAAATCCGCCGATAAGCGTGTAAAAGACGACCGAGCCTGCGCCCAAAAATATCGCGTATTGGAACGGCAGTCCGAAGACCGTCTCGAACAACTTGCCCGCCGCCACGAAGCCGCTTGACGTGTACAGTATGAAAAATATCAAGATGAATATCGCGGGCACGATTCGCAACAGGTTACTCGTGTCTTTGTAACGGTTTTGCAAAAATTCGGGGAGCGTCAAGGCGTTGCCCGCAAGTTCGGTGTATTGCCGAAGCCGCGCCGCAACGAATTGCCAGTTAGCCCACGTGCCGATTGCAATACCGATTGCGATCCAGCCGGCGTTCAAGCCCGCCAGGTACGCGAAACCGGGCACGCCCATAAGCATCCAGCCGCTCATGTCTGAGGCTTCAGCGGAAAGCGACGTGACCCACGCGCCGAGTTTGCGGTTGCCCAAGAAATAATCGCTCATGTTCTGCGTGCGGCGGTAGTAGTACACGCCAATCGCCATCATCAGCCCGATGTAGAACACGAAAGTGTTAATGATTACGAGGTCGTTAGTCAAAAAAATTCACTCCTCAAAAACGCAAGATGTCATAACCGCGATATTATATCTGCGAAAGCTTTTTCGTGCAACTTTCGTGCGACGGTTGCGGTTTATCTACTTTTCTTTTGGCGCAAAAGACCCGCTTTAAAAGCGGGAGAACAATTTGTTACTGTCTCGTCAATCGAAGCGACAACGTCAAACTAATTGGATGCAACGTCTACGTTGCCAAAAGAAAACAGCCCGCTACGATACA
>JAFVBP010000201.1 GCA_017479925.1 Selenomonadaceae bacterium
CAAAAATTCTTTCGTAATCATCCGACTTGTAATTCATGTGCAATACACCTTCCATTTTTTCACGCGTTCGATATTTAATCGCATAAGCCTCCGCCTTATGCGCGGCGATTATAACAAGCCATTATTAAAGTGCCTTAACGGATTGGTAAAAGTCGCATTAAATTTGCGACATAAATTTGGCGCATAAAAAAAATCCCCGCCACACGACGAGGAATTTTTTATTGCACGACACCTTTAAGCAGAAACGTCTGCGCCTGCGTGATTTTGACGTTGACGAAGTCGCCCGCGTGCAAGTTGCCGCGTTCAAACAGGACGAGTTTGTTTGTTCGCGTGCGTCCCGTGAAAATATTTTCGTCGGTCTTGCTCGCGCCGTCAACCAAAACTTCGACGACGGAATTCTCAAGCGTGCGATTTTTTTCGAGGCTGATTGCGTTCTGAACTTTCATCAACTCATCAAGTCGGCGGTGCTTGATTTCGTCGTCAACCTGATTGTCGAACGTCGCGGCAGGCGTGCCCGTGCGTTTCGAGTAAATAAACGTAAACGCGGCGTCGAATTTCACCGTGCGCACAAAGTCAAGCGTCGCGGCAAAATCTTCGTCGCTTTCGCCGGGGAAGCCGACAATTAAATCAGTCGTCAAGCTGACGTTCGGAATTGCGGCGCGGATTTTTTCGACGAGTCGCAGATATTTTTCGACGGTGTACACGCGATTCATGCGGCGAAGAATTTTGTCCGAGCCGTGCTGAACGGGCAGGTGAATATGTTCGCAGACGTGCGCACCTTCGGCAATGGCGGCAATCAATTCGTCGGATAAATCTTTCGGGTGACTGGTCATAAAGCGCAACCGTTCGACGCCCGAAATTTTGTCGACGGCGGTCAACAGCCGGGCAAAAGTCATGCCGCCCGCGTAGGAATTGACGTTCTGTCCCAAAAGCGTGATGTCCTTGAAACCTTCGGCGGCGGTCTGTTGAACTTCGGCGAAAATTTCTTCGGGCTTGCGTGAACGTTCGCGACCTCTGACGTGCGGGACGATGCAATACGTACAGAAATTGTCGCAACCGTACATAATCGGCACGAAAGTCGACACACTTCCGCCGCGCAACGGAAAAACTTCGTGCGGAATTTCGCCGCTTAAATTCGACGTGTCAACCAGATGTCGACGTTCGCGCTCCAAACTTTCGACGACGCGGGCAACTTCGCCGCTTTGACCCGTGCCCAAAACGAAATCGACGTGCGGGGAACGCTTGATTAAATTTTCGCCGTCTTTTTGAGCGAGACAGCCCGCGACGCCGATAATCACTTCGGGACGTTCGCGCTTGAGAGCTTTGAGCCGACCGATCTGCCCGTAAACTTTATCTTCCGCCGTGGCACGCACGCAGCAGGTGTTGAACAGAATCAAGTCCGCCGCGTCAAAGTCGTCCGTCAAGGTGTAACCGATTTTCGACAGCAAGCCCGCCATGCGTTCGGAATCGGCGACGTTCATTTGACAGCCGTAAGTTAAAAGTTTGAGTTTCTTGTCCAAAAGCAAGCCTCCGTTCAAAGTTCGCGCCGCAACAGGTACAGGAAAAACGGTGCGCCGAGCAACGCCGTCAAAATGCCGACGGGCAACTCCGCGGGTGCAAACAACGTTCGAGCCGCCGTGTCGCTGATTGTGACGGTCGCCGCTCCCAAAAGTGCCGCGCCGGGCAACAGCAATCGATAATCCGAGCCGAGAATCAGCCGCGCCGTGTGCGGGACGATTAATCCGACGAAGCCCAACAGTCCCGCGACACAAACAGCCGAAGCCGCAAGCAATGCCGCCACCGCCGTCAACAGCGACCGAACGAGATTGACGCGCAAGCCGAGACCCGTCGCAACTTCGTCGCCCAACTGCAAAACGTTCAAATGCCGCGCCACCAGCAACGTCAAAATCGTGCCCGCGATTGAGTACGGCAACAAAATCCACACGTGCTGCCACGAACGCGCCGACAGTCCGCCGACCATCCAAAGTAGCGCGCCGTGAACTTTGTCGCCCGCGAAAATCAGCAACGCCGAAATTCCCGCGCCGAGAAATGCGCTCACTGCCACACCCGCCAAAATCACGCGAATCGGGCGAATGCCGTCTTTCCACGCCAACAGGTAAATCAACGCCGCCGCCAACATTGCGCCGACGAAAGCCGCAGGTGTCATGAATGCGCCCGCGTCGTCAAAGACCGTCAACACGAAAATTCCGAACAGTCCCGCGCCCGACGAAATGCCGATTATGTGCGGGTCGGCGAGCGGATTTTTCATGACGGCCTGCAATATCGCGCCCGACAACGACAAATTCACGCCGACAAGCACGGCGACGATTGTTCGCGGCAGACGGATGTTTTCCAGAATTTGTCGCCGCGTTTCGTCAAGTTCGGTTGAGCCTGCAAGCGTCGATAAAACCTGCGCGGTTGAAATTTCGACGGAGCCGTTCGTCAACGCAAGTACAAAGCCCGTCGCCGCGACCGAAGCAATCAGCAGGAATTTCAGCGTGCGCATCAATTCAATCGAAAATTTCCGTCGCGCTGAAGAAAATCGGAATTTCACGCGCAGAACTTTCTTCGCTGTCGGAGGCGTGAACCGCGTTGTGCGTCTTGTCGGCGGCGAACAGCTTGCGAATCGTGCCGTCAGCTGCCTCGGCGGGATTGGTTGCGCCGTTGATTTCGCGAACTTTTTTGATGACGTCGTCGCCCGCAAGAACAACCGCCATAATCGGCGCGCTCGTCATGAATTCGACCAAGGCGGGATAATACGGTCTGCCGATGTGTTCGACGTAATGTTTAGCCGCGACGGCCTCGGTCATTTGCATGACTTTCGCCGCGACGATTTTAAAGCCGGCGTCCTCGTAGATTTTGAGGATGTCGCCCGAATGATTTTTCCCGAAAGCGTCGGGTTTGATGAGCACCAAAGTTTTCTGCATGAGTTAAACCTCCGAATCAGTAGAAAAATTTTTCGACGGGACTGTTTAACTGCGCGTCTTGACAACCGACCCCGACAAGTTTGTAAACTTCAAAAGCGAAGCGAATGTCGTGAATCGCAATGCCGACATTGTACGACAAAATTCTTTCGTCGTCGCCCGTGCGCCCGGCAACTTTCCCCGTCAAAACGTCGGTGAGTTCACCACGATAATTCAGCTCGGAAAACTGCGGCCAATATTTAAACGATGTAATTTGCGATGTGTCGTCGGAAAAAATTTTGTCGAAAACCAAATCGCAATTCTGAAAGCCCTTTGAATGCACGGGCACAATCGTTATGCCGCTCGGATATTTTTCGGGCGCGCAAAACAAATCGTCCATGTTCGTCACGCAGGAAAACAGCACTTGCGAATTGCGGATAATTTCTTCGCAACTGTCGACGATAAAAAATTTCACGTCCTTGACGGCGCGAAATTTCTCGATGAATTTTTCCGCTTGATCTTTGTAACGCAAAAGTCGCACTTCAAACGGGGGGGATTGACACTTGAAACTTTTCTGCGCGAAGTCAACACGTCAAACGTCGCGTAAGCCGTGTTTCCCGGTCCGAACAAACCAATGCGGCTGAAATTTTTTACGGCGAAAGTTTCGGCGGCAAGAGCGGCAACTGCTCCCGTGCGCAAAACCGTGATGTAATCCCCGTCAAGCAAAGCCAACGCGTCGCCCGTTTTGTAATCGAAGATGATAATTTTGCTCGTCAAAGTCGGGACGCGTCCCGTGCGCCGGAAAATCATTTTGACGCCGGCAAAACCTTCCGAAGGCATCATGCACGGCATCACGTTAAAAAAATCGGACGACTTGTGCTTGATGCTCGTTTTGGGCGGAAGAATCCATTTGTCTTTGCGGATGAAATTGTCTTTGACCAGCTCGAAAGCTCTCGTCGGCGAGACAAGCCCTTTAATCGTTTCGTGATCGATTAGTTTCATGAAATCAACTCCTTTGCGATTGTTTCGTGCCGTGATAAAAGTCGTAAATGTCTTGCGCGGATTTTATTCCGAAGTCGGCAAGGTTGACGGCTCGAACAAAATTTTTCGTGCGGCGGCGATACCAATTCATGACCTCGTGCATTGTCGGCGAATTCAAATTCAAAGCCTCGGCGAACTGTAAAAGAATATCCAAGCCGTACTCGAAATCGCACTTAAAATATCGGTTGTCGAAATCGGGCAGCCAACCTTCGGGCGAAATTTTCATCGGCGAAAGAATTTTGTTCAGCGACGGAATGCTCCGAATTTTTTTCGTCAACGCGGGCACCGTGTCGCTTTCGTAATAAACTTTCAACGACAGCACGCGGCTTAAATCGAATTTCGGCAAAGCACGGCAGACGGCTTGAACTTCCCCGTCAAGCGCGAATAAAATTTCCGAAGCCGTGTCGTCCCACTGCGCGTAAAAAAGCGGATTTCGCTCGAAAGGTTTTTCGGATGCGCGCATCATTGAATAAAGCCGCGACGTGTGCAAAACGGGATTCGACGGCGTCAACGTGACCGCAAGATAATTGCTCAGACCTGTGCAGGGCATGTCGAAAAGTTCTTCCATGTCGCGGCGAACGGCGTCAATCTCGTCGCACAGAAAGCCCGCCAAAATGTTTGACTTTTTGCGGCTGAACCAAACGCTTTTGCCGTATTGCGTGAGTCGGGCGACATACGGCGTGCGCTGAAAGCCAAACAGTTTCGCGCCGGTTTGCAAAATCGGTTGCAACAAAAATTCTGCGCCGCCGAAGCCGGGAATCATCACGAATTTCATCTTGTCGTTGACGAATGGCGCAACTTTTTTGGCAAAGTCGCTTTGAGCGTGCGAGGGCAACGTCACGAAGATATAATCAACCGAATCAAAGGTTGCCCGTGCGTCCGAAGTCGTCAAGTTCACGTCGGCAGTCAAGGTTTCCCCGTCAAAGCCCGTCAAGGCGACAAGGTTCTTGCTCCAATCTTACGGTCGTGAAGTCAAAATTTTCACCGCGTGAGTTTTCGACGCGAAATCGACAGCCATAGCCGTGCCGATGTTTCCGCCGCCGACGATACAAATTTTCATGAAGTCAACTCCTTTTTAAGCCGGGCAAGCAATTCGTCGTTGTCGACCGCAGAGCGAATTGCAAGCCGCAGATAATTTCTGTCGGGAATCTTCAAAAATGATATCCGACTCAAGCAAAATCGTGTCGCCGCCGCGCAGATATTTTTTCGCCAAAAACAGCGAACAGATTGTTCGTCCTGTCGCAGACGGGATTGTTGACGTAGACAATCGGCGTTTGAATTCCGAGCGTCGCGACGAAGTCAACTGCTTTGCAATGATACGGCGATATTGCATCCAATTTGGTGTGACCGCGTTCGACGATTAAGCTTTCTCCATGAAACAATGGCCACTTTAAAAGTGGCGGAACAATTGGAGTTCTCCGCAATGTTTTCGTTATTCAAGCGTTGTCGGCGCAACGTGACTTTTACACGGAAGGTTTCTCCATGAAACAATGATACGTGAACGGCGCGTTGACGTAATTTTCAAGTTCGTTCGCGGCAAAAGGAATCTTCAAGTCGTGACGTGCGGCGAAGTCCTCGAAGAAACTGCGCGGGTAAAATTTCTTCGGCAAGTCTTTGTACAGCTCATCGTAATTTGCAATCGCACGGCGACGCTCCGACATCAGTTGAGTTTCAAAATCCGCATCGAAAACGTCAAGCAGGGCAATCACGCGACGACTTTTGAGCAACATTTTTTCAAGCACGCTCTCGGCGTAATCGAAATCGTCAAAGTAGGTAAACACGCTGTTTGAAATGACCGCGTCGAAAGTTTTTGCCGTCGGAAGTTCGTCGGCCCCCGCGCAGATCAGTTCGGAAATTTTTTCGGCGGGCAAAACTTTACGCGCAATGTCAATCTCCGCCGCCGAATAGTCAAGTCCGCCGACAGTGTAGCCGTCGCGTGCGAACAGGTACAGGTGAGCACCCGCGCCGCAACCGACCTCGAAGACGGTTTGCCCGCCCGTCAAATTCAGCGCGTCGTACAAGTTTTCGTGTTGACGAATCAGCGAATCGACGTTCACGCCGCCGTTCAAGTCGAAGCCGTCAATTTTTTTGAGTTCGGCAAAAACGGCGCGGAAATCGTTCGCGTCGACGTTGGCAAGCGTGTCTTTGCGGCCGCTCCAAATTTGTTGCCAGTTGTTCATAAGTTCGCCTCCCGTGCGTCAACGAAACCATGTGCCCGTTGCAAGAAATTTTTCGGCGTAAGTGAGATCTTCGGGCGTGTCGACTTCCAAACGGTCAATGACTTTCGCCGCCGCGGGCAAAAAATTTTTCAGGTGCTCGAAAGTGTGCGTGTTGCCGTCCGTCATGAGTTTTGCGGGCATGGAAACGACGTTCGCCCACTCGAAGTCGGATTTGTTTTCGTACGAAAAACCGCGAATCGTCAACGCGCCGTCGCCCGTCACGTCGCAATAAACGGGGTCGTCCGAAATTCTTTTCGACACGGCAATCAACATGTCGTCGCTTTGTCCCGCCGCCGACAAAAATTCGCCGAAGCTCGCAGGCTCGATAATCATGTCGCCGTCCATGAAAATCGCCGCGCCGTCGATAATTTTCGCCGCAAGGTAAAAACTGCCCAAAGTTTTCGTGCGCTGAAAATCGCTGTTGCGGACAAAAATTATGTCACGGCGAATTTTGCTTGCGAAATCCATTACGTCTTCTTCGCAAAAGCCGACGACGAGGAAAACATTTTCAACCGACTTGAGCAGGTCAAGTTGATATTCCAAAATCGTGCGCCCGTTGACGGGAATCAGACATTTCGGGCGACCGAAGCCCAAACGCGTGCCCATTCCGGCAGCGGCAATCACAACATTTTTAACAGCCGACATAACGCACCTCCGTCGAATACAACGTAATCCGAAATCGAAATCGCGGTTGCAACGGGCTTGTGAACGCCGCCGTAAGCAATTGAAACATGCGACTCCTCGAACATCGGCACATCGTTAAAACTTTCGCCGACCGCGATAACTTTGTCACACGTTCGTTTGAGTTCGCGAATCGCCGCGCCTTTGTCAAGGATTTTCGTCAGCACGGGTGAATTGTTTGCGTCAAGTTCGCTTGTCGACGAAAAACTTTCGCAGCCCAAACGTTCGACAATCGGCTCAATCCAACAGTCCAAGTTGCCCGTGACGACGGCGCAATTTTTTTTGTGCGCGGCAATGAAGTCGACAATCCGCCCGTCAAGTTCAACCGAAGCCATTATGTCTTGAATTCGTTTGAGCGGCACGTTTCGCAAGACCAGGTAACGCAGCTTGAACGATTTCGCGAAGGGAATTTGCCCGCTGAGCGTCAGGTCCGTCAAAAGTTTCATTTCGTCCGCCAAGCCAAGCTCGGCGGCAATCAGCGGCAACGTTTCGACGGTGGTTATCGTGCCGTCCAGGTCGAAAACAAATTTCGTCATGGTGTCACCCGCAATCAATTTTTGTACAGGAAGCAGTCGAAGTTGAATTGCTCGTTCCAAAAGCCCGGCATGTGGTGTTTCGGGAAAGCGACGGTCAACGAATTTCGCGATGCGTAATCCTCGAAGAATTTTTTCGACAGGAACAACTTCGGCAAGTCTTTATACAGCTCGTCGTAATTTTTCGTGTTTGCGCGCCGATACGCCAAATAATCTTGCTCGGTTGCCGCGTCCAGCATTCGCAACAGCCCGACGCTCGATTTTGCTTTGGCGACCATGAGATTTAAAACTTCCTCGACGTAAGCCGTATCGGGGAAGTAGTAAAATACTGCGGCAGCAAAGACCGCGTCGTATTTCGTTTCCGTCGGAAGTTGCGAAGCCTCACCGGCAATGCACTCGACGAAATTTTCCGCGCCGATAACTTTTTCGGCAACGTCAAGCAAATTTTGAGCGTAATCGGAACCGCCGACTTTGAATCCGTCCTTGCGGAAAAAATACAGATTCGCGCCCGTGCCGCAACCGACTTCAAAGACGGAGCCGCCGTCCACGCGCAGATTAGTCTTGAGATATTCGTATTCGCGACGGAATTCGTCAACGTCAACGTGAGAGTTTTTAAAATCCCAGCCGACAATTCGCTTGAGTTCCGAAATCAAACGCCGTTCATCTTGAGCGTTGAGTTCGTCGAAATTAATCGTGCGACCGTTCCAAAGTTGTTGCCAATGATTTTCCATGAGCGTGTCCTTTCAATTCGGTAAGGTGTCGAATTCGGCTTTCAAGTCTTCAAGCGCAATCATCATCGGGTCGAAAAAATTTACGTCGGCGACTTCATCGGCACACTTGTCGCGCATGACGGGCAGCTCCGTGCAACCCAAAATGATACTCCTGCCCGAAGCACTTGCGCGGCGGCTGAAGTCGACGAACTGCGCTTTGACTTCGGGCGTGAAATCGTCGTGTTTGACCGCCTCGATAAAATTGCGCAGAATAAAAAATTCTTCGGGCGGCGGCGCAGTGCAGTCAATGCCCGCGTCGGCGAATTTCTTTTGATACAGCCCGGCAAGAATCGTGCCTTCGCTTGCAAGCAGGAAAGTTTTTTTGACGCCGCGACGTTTCAACCGTTCGACGCAACCGTCCGCAATGTCAAAGACGAATTCGCGTGCCTGCGGAAATTTTTCGTAAATCGCGGGCAAAAATACATGAGCCGTGTTGCAGGCAATCAAAATCCGCGACGCGCCCGCTTGAATCAACATTTCAATCGAAGCCGTCATGCCATTGACAAGCAAGTCGACGTTTTCGTTGTAAAGCAGGGCACGCACGCGGCTCGGCAGTGTACAGTTGTTGTCGATTATGATTCGCGGGCGATCCCATTCTTTCGCGGCGGGGAAAGTTTTTGCCCACTGCTCGAAGAAATTAATCGTTGCGTAAGTCGCGACGCCAAGCACGCCGACGACGAAATTTTTTTTATTGGTCACGGTTCAAACCTCCAACTCGTCGGCAATGGCGCGGAAGATAAATTCGCTTGCGAACATACCGTTGCGTTTGACGTAATTCAAAAGCTCGTCGAAAAGTTTTTGCCGTGCGTCTTTGAGCGGGTCGTTGCCGTCGACGAAAACTTTCCGGATCAGCGCGGCAATACCGTCGAAGTCGCGCCCGTCGACGCAATAAGACACGTCCAAAATTCGCTTGCCAAGCTCGTTGAACGGTCGCTCGTCACGCGTCAAATAAATCATCGGCTTGTGCGTGTACTGATATTCGGCAAGGAACGAACCGCTGTCCTGAATCATGCCGTCGGAAGTGGCGAATATGTCGTGATAGTAGCCGCCCGTGAAAACCTGCGCGTTGGGCAAGTCATTCCACGCCTGCAGATAATCTTCGTAAGCCTCGGCGGACTCGAACAAGCCCTTTTTGACGGCAATGAACGCCAAGCGCGGGTGCGGCTTGACGACCCAACTCGTTTCGGGGTGACTTTTGGCGAATTCGTACATGAAGCGAAAGTTGTGTTGAAATGTACCGTAGTAATAAGGACTGTCTTCGTCAAAAATCGTCCAATGCGGTGCCCAAATGATTTTCGTCGCGTCGGGACGCGTCATCTTCCACGGAAACGAAAATTGTTTCGCCGCGTCGAATAAGACATCCAATCTCGGGTAGCCGCTGACCACTCCGCGATGCACGCCGATTGCGCAATGTTTGTCGAAGAATTTCAGCGCCGCAACGGTCTCGAAAAAAATTTTCCATGCCAAGCGATACAAAGGTTGAGTCGCGTCAAAATCCATTGAACTCACCTTGAAGCCGTAAAGAATATGTGCCCAAAGCGTTTGCGGCGTCATTGCGGCGGGACGAAAATTTTTCGGCAAGATGTCCGTGTACGGGCGCAAAAAAATTATCACGTCCTGCGGCTCCGTCTCTTCGTTTTCGTCGAATACGGCAACGGCGTTCAGCCCGCGTGACTTGAATTGCTCGAAGTCGTGACGGCTATCGTCCAAAGTGGATTCTTCCGAACGGCACAGGAAAATCGTCGGCTCGAAACGCGGATTGTTCGCGAACATGTTATAAAGCTTATCGCCGCACCAAGTTGCCGCATGATCCGTGACGAAAGCGACTTTGATTCGGTCTTTGCGCTTGAGTTCGGCAACGGTCGTGC
>JAFVBP010000202.1 GCA_017479925.1 Selenomonadaceae bacterium
CCGCGAAGTCAATTTCGTCGTTGCCCGAAATTTTCACCGCGTCGCCGATTCGCTGCCTGTACGGAATGCGGAAACATTGCCCGTGCCCGAAAGCCGTAAGTTGGTCGTTTTCTTCCAAAAAATGGCACGGAATCAAAGTTTTCACGTCAGGCAAAGACGCGCCCGTCAGTCGTTCAAGTTCGCTGCGATTTAAAACATCTTTGCTTTTGAGCAAGTCAACACCGCGACGGTTTCGGTCGTGACGATACGAATTCAAAACTTCGTCAGAGACTTCAAACCAATGTTCGCGGCACCAATCGACATATTCAAGTTGCGTGAAGCGAATAAATTGCTTGCCCGCACGCTTTTTGTCGTTGCCGGTCAGCTGATTGTAATCGTCCGCGTCGAAAAGTTTGTCGCGCCGCTGGCTGCCCGTGATGATATAAGCTCTGGTGCCGTCCCATTTGACGCAACTGGAATTTCTTTCGGCAACGGTCGTGTGAAATTGTTCCTCGTATTCGCGAATCAAAATTCGGTCGGCCTTGCGGTCGCTTTTGTAAATCGACGGCGCGACAAAAAATTTATTGTCCGTCGTGCAAATCAAAAATCCGGGTCGGGCATTTTTGACGGTGTGAAATTTGCCGTCCTTGCCGCGCACGCTGGGAGACATTCGACCGTTGTAAAGTTTGTTCAGGTCTTTCGTCCACGGATAGCGTCCGACGCCCATGAGACAGCGGAAATAAATGTGTTCGTCGTTGAAGTCTTCGCCTTTTTTCTGCGACGAAGTTTGTCCGCGAAAAGCTCCGCACGTCACGATTTTGAAAATATTTTTGAACATGCCGCGCAAAGACGAACCGGGAATAATCGGCGTGCCGACGGGCGCGAAACTCGTCGAACCGTTTCCGCCGATAAAAAGTGGCGTCAACGTTTCAATGTCCAGCAAAATTTCGCCGCTGAGATTTCCCGTCGAGGCGATATGTTTTTTGAAGTCGTCGACGGTTGCGAATTGTGCGGGCAAAACTTTTTCGGGCAACGAAACGAAATTGTACGGTGCGGTCGCCTTAGCCGAACGCGGCTCAAAATGTTTGACGGCTGCCGAAGATTTTTTCGGCGACGGCTTTTCGGCTGCTTTGACGCCGAATTTTTCGCTGAGTACGTCTTTCCAATTTGCCATGTCAATCACCGTCCCAAGCAGACTCTATCGCGACGAAACGATAATCGACGTAGCCGCTCAAGCCCGTCGCCGCGTCGCTGCCGATATAGTTTCGCGTCAAAAGTCCGTAAAATTTTTTGCCGAAATCGTCGCAGGGAATTTCCGTAAGAATTTTTCGCGGCTTGTCGTGCAAAGTTAGCCAACCGTCGGCGGCAACGGTGCACTCGCCCCAAAGTCGCGCAAAGCTGTCGACGTGAAAAATTTTTTCGCCTTGCGTGTCACAAAGGTAACGCCCGACGAAATTTTGACCGTCGCGTTTAAGGTGAAGTTCCGCGCTTCGATTGAAAATTCGACACTCAAGCCAATCATTGAAATTAGGTCGGCGATTGTCTTTGAGCAAAAATTTTTCGCCGTCGAAGGTGCCCCAAACGACGCTTTGAATTTGCCACGCGACAAAAATTCCGTCCGAAAATTTTTCGCGCAGGAATGATTCCAAGTCTTCCGCCGAAAAAAATTTTACGCGTTGAAAGGTCGCCTCGCCTTCGACGAGTGTCAAGCCGAATTCTTTCGACAGATCCAAGCCGCTCATTTAACGTCACCTCTCGCGAAATTGTTCAACGCCGTCGCGAATTTTTCAAGCTCCGACTTGTCGCCGTCGACAACTTGTCCGTTCGCGCCGAGTGTGTACGTCTTGTCTTTGAAGTTTATTTCAGCGGAAAGCCCGCCGATTGTGCCGCGCCCGACGGATTTTTCGCCGCCGATTGCCACATGTCCGAGCCACAAATCACGCAACAAAAAAATCGCCAGAGCGACTTCAAAATCTTTTGCCTCGCGAATTTCAAAGTGGATTTTGAGCGTCGGCATGTCGCGTTTGTTTTGGTACGCGGGCTTCGTCGTGAAAAGCGTTCCCTGCAACGTGCCGCCCGTCAAGCGGTCGATTTTGTTGCGCGTGTGTTCAACTTGCGAAAAATTTTTCGGCGCAATGTAACTTTCCGACACGATAAAACGGCTTTTGATTTTTGCGTCGGAAGTCGAATGACCCATCAAGTCGTTCAACGGTTTCTTGTCAATGCCGAGTTTGTCGAAAATGTATTCGGCGCGGTGACGGAAAATGCCCTTGAGACTTGTGCCGGGGACGACAAAATCGTTGCCGCTTTTGAGTGCGACGGCTGAAATATTTTTATCTTTGTCCGCCGCGTCAATTTCGTAGTCGCGAATTATAAACGACGAATTGAAGCCGAAAACCGCATCGACGACAAGATTGTTCGGGCTGTCGGAAAAATTTTTGTTCGACGGCGAAATTTCTTTGGTCGCGGGCTTTTTCATGAGCCATGCACCAACATCGGCTTTGTCGCGGAAGTCAAACAGTTCGGCACGCAAATTTTCAGCGACGACAAGCCCGAAACCTTTGGTTGTGAGCGCGCCGAGTCGAATTCCGTCAAGAAGTCGCC
>JAFVBP010000203.1 GCA_017479925.1 Selenomonadaceae bacterium
GTATGACGGTATCTGCGATTACAAAACTTACACGGATTATTCAATCGGATTTTTGACGCGAGGTTGTTTCCGGCATTGTCCGTTTTGCGTCAATCGGCGGTCAAACAAAGTCGTCGCGCATTCGCCGCTGGAAGAATTCTTCGATCCGACGAGACCGAAAATCTGTCTGCTTGACGATAACTTTTTCGGCTATGACGGGTGGCGCGACTTGCTGTTACAACTTCAGGCGACGGGCAAAAAGTTCGTGTTCAAGCAAGGTTTGGACGTGCGCTTACTTGACGAAGACCGTGCCGAATTGCTGTTCAAGTCACGTTACGACGGCGATTTTATCTTCGCGTTCGATGACGTTAATGACGCGCCGTTAATCGAAGAGAAATTGCAACTCATCAAACGGTACACGAATCGACGCGTCAAGTTCTACGTGCTGTGCGGCTTTGACCGGGCGGGCAAATACGACGCCGACTTTTGGGAACGCGACCTGGATTCGGTACTCAAACGTGCGGAGCTGTTGAAACGTTATGACTGCTTGCCTTACGTTATGCGGCACGAAAATTATCGGGCGTCACCGCACAGAAAACTTTACAACCGACTGACGGATTGGGCGAATCAGCCGCACATGTTTTTGAAGAAGACGTTCGCCGAATATGTCGGCTACGAGGCGCAATATCGACACGACAGGAGGCTTAAATCATGAGTTACGACGCGAATTCTCCGCAGGCACGCAAGGGCAAAATCGGCGAGCAGATCGTCAAGCACTTTGTCGAAGCTTTGGGCTGGAGTTGCGAAAAGCCCGACGGCGTCACTGAAGACACTCCGACGCATATTGCAAGACCGACTCAAAGCGCAACTGCTTGGAGGTACAAAACATGATTGACACGCGTTTGAAAGAATTGGCGGCGACATGTTGATGATTGAAGGCGCAACGTAATTATTTTCGGGCAACCAATTCTGCGGCCTCGTCACCGACTTTTTCGGCAAGAATCAAGTGACACAGCGCAACCATGAAATTTTTCATGTCGGCAACGTTCAAGTCGGGATTTTTTTTGAACGTGTGCGTTTCGTCGTTGCCAATCCACGCGGCGACTTTTGCCAACGCCTTGATTCGAGGATATTCGATTCGGGCGATTGAGTTGCCTAAAAGTTCCGTTGAAATTGCGGGCGCGTCGGCAGGGAACTGCTCCGTCAGATAAGTCTTGACGAGAGTTTCCAACGCCTTGCGATAAGCCGCTCCGACAATTTCGGTAAGATTTTCCTCTTCGGCGCGGTGGGCTTGACGATACAGTTCGTAAAACGTCGGATAGTGCAAGTCCATTTCAGCGGGAATTTCCAAGTCTTTGGGATTCGGGTACAGCGCGATCAACTTTGTGTCGTCGGTGCCCAAAAGCTTGTTGAGCAAAAGCAAGTCCGCGAAGACCAACCGTTTGCATCGGCGACACAAAAGCACGGCGGCGCATTCGTTGCTCACGGGCGACTTGACCGCTTGCAAGACTTGCAGGCTCGTGCTTTGGTGGCAATGCGGACACACGTCGCGCACGTCGAGGAAGAATTCTTTGCCGTCAACAGTGACGTTCATCATCAAAATCACTCCAATCAGAAAGGAAGTTTCATCATGACTGAAAACGAACTTCGCGAGCAAATCAAAGCCGAAATTCTCGATGGGCTTAAGTTTGAGACGTTCCGAGGCGCGAGGATTGCGACCGCCATTTGTGTGACCGTGCTTGTCGACGACGGCAAAAATCCTGCGCAAGCCGTCTGCAGGTTTTATCTGCCCAACGGCGTTTTCGTCGGCGAAGTGCCCGCCAATAAGATTATCACGGCAGAAAATTCCGCGCAAACGTGGTGAGGTGAATTGACCGTGGAGCAACCGATTTTCGGCAGGATTGAGCAGTTGACTTTCAATCCGCACAATCAAAAAATCCCCGTTGATTCGGGACACGATAAACATCAAGACGAGATTAACCGCGAATTGTTTAAGAACTTCGACGAGACTTCAAAGGCTGTCAATCACAATTTCCGCACGTTGAGCGCGGCGATTGCGGCACTTGGGACGGTTTTGATTGAAAACGGTTTGACGACGTTTGAAGAGATCGACGAATTGACCGAAATTGCCACTCAAGTTATCGACGAGAAAAGCGATTCCGGCGCGGACAAAGCCGTTGAGTTGACGAACGTTGACCGTGACGAATTAAGAAAAATATGTCGCCCTGTCGTCGAATTCATTCAAAAGCACTATGGCTCGCCACATCATCGGGTGCTGATTGATTGGAATTCGGCGGTATTAATTCAAGATTTGGCAGGCGTCGGCTTCAAAACACCGGATTAAAAATACACGGCTCATAGTTCGTATACTTTGGTTTGATTTCTCTGTTAAGAAATTGACCTTTGGAATCAGCGTCGCAAAATCTCTTAAAAACAGTTTCGGGCACATTGGAATATTTGTACCAATCTCCTCCGACAAACTGAATAAACAAATTGTCGGCGTCATAGCCGATTTTGGCGACGACCGAAGACTTAACGGGAATTATTTGCACGTTGAAAACTCCTTGTGAGGTAATTTGATGGACGAAAAGTATTATTGGACGGACGTCGACTGCGAAGAATTTGAGCGTTTGACTAAGCCGTTGATTGATTTTCTGCAGACGAAATGTCACCCGCACATGTCAATCATCGTCGAATATGACCGGGCGTCACTTGTCGAAGTTCGCAGCGCGGTGTTTAAAGTGCCCGATTGAGAGGCTGACTAACAGCTAAAGACAACTTACAATAAGTTATAAAACGGGATTGATTTTTGAAGGATTGGCGGGAGTTTTTATGATAAAGGCGTTTAAGGTCATGCTCGTACCGAACAATCGCCAACGAACACGCCTGTTTCAATTCGCGGGCACGGCTCGATTCGCTTACAACTGGGCTTTACAGAAAGAACGTGAAGCTTACAAAGTGGGCGAAAAGTTCATTAGCAACTTTGACTTGCGCAAGGAATTTACCGTGCTCAGGAACTCCGCCGAATATCCGTGGCTCAAAACCATTTCCAACAACGTGACCAAACAGGCGATAAAAGATTGCGTCGACGCATACCAAAGATTTTTCAAGAAGTTGGCGGGACAACCGAGATTTAAGAGCAAACGGCGCGGCGATTTCAGCTTTTATCAGGACACAGGCAAAATACGAATCACAGCGACACACGTCAAACTTGAAGCAATCGCGACGAGTAAACGCAAGAATCGCCAACAGCTGAATTAGATTAGGCTTGCCGAACGTGAACGAATCCCCGTCGGCGCGAAGTATGCTCAACCGCGAATCACGTTCGACGGACTCAACTGGTGGTTAAGCGTCGCCGTTGAAGTTGCCGAACCGAAGCCCGCCGCGAATTGCAAGGAACCTGTAGGCATTGACCTTGGCATAAAAAATTTGGCTACATGTTCCGACGGCACGGTTTACCCGAATATCAACCGGTCTTCGACTGTTCGGAAATTGAAGAAAAAACAGCGTAGGTTGCAACGCTGTGTCTCGCGCAAATACGAGATGAATAAATCGAAAGGAGAAAGTTACTCGAAAACGCGCAACATTATAAAGAGCGAACGAAAACTTTTACGGATTCATCACCGATTGGCTGACATACGACAGAATTATCGACACCAAATCACGAGTGAAATTATCGGACGAAAACCAAGTTCGATAGTACTCGAAGATTTGAACGTGCACGGAATGATGTCGAATCGGCATTTGGCAAAAGCAGTACAGGAGCAGGGATTTTACGAGTTCCGAAGACAAATAGAGTACAAGGCGGCGTGGGCAGGCTTGCGCGTCGTCATCGCCGACAGATTTTATCCCAGCTCAAAGACCTGCATTGCTTGCGGACATGTAAAGAAAAATTTGCGATTATCGGAGCGGATTTATCGTTGTGAGCATTGTGGCAACGAAATTGACCGTGACTTGCAAGCGGCGATAAATCTTCGCCGATACGCAAGCTGATTGGTTGAAAAACTACCCGTTCGTTAGCGGGAAAGTTAAGCCTGTGGAGCGTCACACCAAACGCAAGTAGCCTCGGCAAAAGCGGACGCGACGAAGCAGGAATGAAACGTAAGAGTTTACAACTCTTTATAAGTTTTCAGTAACGGACAGGCGAATATTGATATTTTCTTCCCGTGTTAAGCCAAACTTCGAGCTTGTGATTTTCATATCCGACGGCAGAAATAATCGAAGAATCAACAACTTTAATCATATTCATGCGAA
>JAFVBP010000204.1 GCA_017479925.1 Selenomonadaceae bacterium
AACGTCGGCGATTTTTGCGTCTCCTGCGGAAAGCCCAAACCGTCTGCCGAAAATCCGTCGACAACGGGCGATTGGCTTTGTTCGTGCGGACAAGAAAACGTCGGCGATTTTTGCGTCTCTTGCGGAAAGCCCAAACCGTCTGCCGAAAGTCCGTCGACAACGAGCGGTTGGCTTTGTTCGTGCGGACAAGAAAACGTCGGCGATTTTTGCGTCTCTTGCGGAAAGCCCAAACCGTCTGCCGAAAGTCCGTCGCAAAATTCCAATGTCGACGATTTTAACAATCGACCTCAACGCGCCTCATCACGAGTATCACAGGAAACATTTCGACAGGAGGAACCGCCTCAACCGCCGCCACCACCTCAACCAACGCCACCACATCAACCGCCGCCGCCGCCTCAACCGCCGCCACCGCCTCAATCAACGCCGCCGCCTCAACCAACGCCACCGCCTCAACCAACGTCCGAAAATGCGCCTTCAAACAGTCCGAACAAAGCTTTAATTGCCGGCGCGATTGCGGGTGTGCTTTTGTTGGCGGGCGGAGGTTTTTTCGCGTTTCAACATTTCCACGCGGGCGACACTCACGGCGATGAAGTTGCTTTGAACGACAACAACCCCGCCGTCACCGAAACGACCAACGAAAACAATTTGTCGGACAACACGACCGTTATCGGGAATTATTACGTCGTGAATTGTCAAACGTCCGTCACGTTGCGGCGCACGCCTTCGACGACTTCAGTTGAGCTGGCGCAAGTTCCGCTCGGTCAAACTGTCGGCTTTATCGAAGAGAGCAACGCCGAATTCAGCAAAGTCAACTACAACGGGACAATCGGCTACATCTTGACGCAATATCTTTCCGCACAACCGCCGGCACAAAATCAGCCGCCCGCACAAAATCAGCCCGCGTCCAACAACGCCGAATCGTTGAGTTTGGGCGGTCTGCGCATGGGTGACACGGTTGACAAAATGCATCAGGTTTTGGGACGCGAAGACAGAGTTACCCCGTCGAAAACCGCTTCGAACAGCACGAATTGCGAATATCGCGACATTGTCGTCACCGTCAAAGGCAACGAAATAACCGGACTGGTTTCTTATTCGCCCGCCGTCAAAACCGAACGTAACCTACACGAAGGCTCGTCGCTAAACGAAGTTATTGCGGCTTACGGTCGGCGTTGTGCGGTTCAAGATTACGACGGAGCACGGCTTTACGAATATCCCTACGAATCGTCGCGGGGGCTTGTCGTCATGCGTTTTGCGATTAAAAATAACGTCGTCGACTATATCAGCTTGAGGATTGTGACCGACGGCAACGAGCGGCAAAAAATTCTTTCCATGGTGAAGACCATTTGACGGAGGTGATTACTTTGGCAAAAGTTTGTTCCAACTGCGGGGCTCAAATTCAAGACGGCGTGAAGTTCTGCGGCAAGTGCGGGCAAAAAGTTCCCGTCGAAACTTCCGAGCCGAAAGTTTGTCCCAACTGCGGGGCACCGATTCAAGACGGCGTGAAGTTCTGCGGCAAGTGCGGGCAGAAAATTCAAGTCAAGCAGACGACCGCGCCGCAACAACGTCAAGACACCGCGCCGCAACAACGTCAAGACACCGAGCCGCAACAACGTCAAGATTCTGCGCCGCCGCAACGTCAAGATTCTGCGCCGCCGCAACAACGCCAAGACACCGAGCCGCAACAACGTCAAGATTCTGCGCCGCAACAACGTCAAGACACCGCGCCGCCGCAACGTCAAGACACCGAGCCGCCGCAACAGAATCAAATTTCGGCGGACGAGGCCAAGGAAAATATAAAAAACTTTTTTAGCGGTGGCTTTCAAAGCGCGGTTGAAAAGTTTTCTGCCTTGAGCCTGAAAAATAAAGCCATATGTGTGGCGGTGATCGTGATTGCTTTGTCCATGCTCTTCGGTGGCAATTCAAAAACGAACAGCCCGAAAGTCCAAGGCAAATATCTGGGGATGACTGTTCAAGATTTTGCCAAAGTCTACAATGACACTATTATTAAATTATTCAGTGACAAAGATGGCTTTCAAATCGTCAACACCGAAGTCAGCGGCAACGTCTGCTTTTACAAGCTCAAAGCTTCCGAATGTGTAATTATCGCCACACTTCGAGACGGCGAGTTGGCGGCATTTGCTGTTGAAGGCGATCGGGGAGAAACAATGCAGATGATAAATATTTTAGCGGTTGTCATGGAGGTAGCCAAAGATATCGACTCTAGTGCGGTTCTGCAGCAAATTATTCAGGGTCGGGGGAATGCTGTGATTGAGACTAACGGCGTCAGAATCGTTGTAAAGAACGGCAGCAAATTTTTGGTCTACTCCCAGAATTTCAATCCGGCTGAATTCGGTCGATGAATCAATTCGTGCAAGTGAGGAGTGAATGAACTGTGGCGGATTCAAAAATTTTTCGCATGAGAGGCGAAGTTACAATCGAAGGCATCGGGCGCGAAGTCGAAAACTTTCTGCGCAACGAAAAAGAGCTGACGGTCGAGGGTTTCGCCAGTTCGGACGGCTACCTTGTTCAGGCGAAAGAGTCGTCGACGTGGAAAAAATTCACGGGTCTCGGTCAAGCCATGCAAGTCCAGATTATTCCAAGCGGCACGTCGGAAGTTTTGGTCAACATCGGTCAAGGCAAGTGGGCGGACAAAATCGGCGCGGGCGCGGTCGGTGCATTGGTTTTCGCTCCGCTTGCGATAACGTCGGTGATTGGCGCGTACAAGCAAAACAAGTTGCCGTCGGAAATTTTCGCGTGCATCGAAAAATTCATCATGTCGGGCGGGCAATCCGTTCGCCGAAATGTTTCTTTCGACAGGCTCGATTCGTCGCAGATGAAATGTCCCGCTTGCGGCGCGGTGAACTTGAAGGGCACGAAATTTTGTTCGGGTTGCGGCAAGAAGTTGACAAACTCCTGTCCGAACTGCGGCAAGGAAGTCGTTCTCGGCATAAAGTTTTGTCCGAACTGCGGCGCGAACATGGCGGTCACGAAAAGCAACGCCTGCCCGAATTGCGGCGCGACTGTCGCCGAAGGTCAAAAATTTTGCCCGAACTGTGGCACGAACATGGACGTACTCAACAAAGACAAATGCCCGAATTGCGGCGCGTTGGTCGACAAAGGTCAAAAGTTCTGCCCCGAATGCGGCTCGACAATGAGCGGCAAC
Source organism: Selenomonadaceae bacterium (assembly GCA_017479925.1). GTDB lineage: Bacteria > Bacillota > Negativicutes > Selenomonadales > Selenomonadaceae > Quinella. The sequence continues at coordinate 3,164 of JAFVBP010000204.1, forward strand.
AAAATTTGCAACAACTGCAGCGCGGAACTGTCGCCCAACCAAAAATTCTGCAGCAAATGCGGCACACCCGCAAGCCCGTGACGCCGATTGATTCGCAAACGAAAGGAGTGTTTTTTATGAACGTGTTGAAAAAATTTTTGGCAGCGTTTTGCATGGCGGCGATTTTGCTTGGCGTCGTCGGTTGCGGCTCGGATAAGTCAAGCAGTTCAAGCAAAGCCGACAGCCCGAAAGTCCAAGGCAAATATCTGGGGATGACTGCACAAGATTTTGCCCGGAGCTACAATTTCACGATTTCCAAACTTGGCAAAGACCATTTGCAAATCGTCAACACTGAGGTCAAGGGCAGAGACGTCATTTACACGATCAAAGCTTCCGAATGCAGAATGGGCGGCATGGTTCAAGACGGCGAATTGGTGGCAGTTATGGTTAAAGGCAATAAAAGCAGCGCGGATTTCCCTGTGATAACGACGAGTTTTATTGCTGTAATGGATGCTCTCAAAAATGTCGACGGAAAGTCTGTTATGGAGCAAATCGGTCAAGGTCGTACCGTGGTTGAGAATAACGGCGTCAAATTCATTGCGGCCGTCGAAAATTCGGAGTTTACTTTTTTGACCTGTTCCGCAAATTACAATCCAAAATGAGCCCGTCCACTTTGAAAGCGGCGGGCAATTTCTCCGACCGGAAATGTTCGCAATGCGGTCAAACTCGTCACATGGCCGGTCAACATCAACCGCCAACCAACGGTTGCAAGGTCAGCGGTGACGGCAGACACATTTGGTTCAGAAACTGAAAGGATGATTTTCATGGCAACGGCGATTAAAGGCGCAGTTATCGCGGGCGAAAAAACAAATCCGCCGTCTGTCGATTATTATCGCAAGTGCGAATCCTGCGGCTACACTTCGTCGAGCAAGTACAACACGGCTGCTTTGTATAACAGGTACAACGGCTCCTTCAGGTGCCCGAAGTGCGGTAACGATCAAAAAGTCGAGATTCACGCTAAATAACCTGCGCGGCTGAAAAGTTCGGCTCCGTCGCCCGTCAAGGCAACGTCGGCGACAACGCAAGCATTCCGACAATTATCGGCGGCAACGGCGGAGTCGAATTTCATTTTCCTACAGGCAAAAGGAGGCGAACAAAATGGCCGGAGGATTTATTATTCTTTTTGGTGTTGGCGCTTTTGTCGTTTTCATTTTTTTGTTTTTTACGGCGCTGGCTTCCGTGGTTGAGAATACACCGAAAGCTTGTGTATATGTATATGCCGTGACGTTCGTTATACTTTTCATCACTAAGCTCTTTTCTGACAAACCCTTTTTTGAACGTCTGTTTCCGGATCTTTTTGCTCCATCATTAGGAATGGTCTTCGTGTTCTTGGTTTTTAAGTTGTTCGCTAAGTTGTTCGAATATGCATATGGGAGTGACGACCGGTCTAAAAAATAAGAAAATTACTCGCGTTGTGCTCGCGACGCTCCGACGACAAAAAATTTCCCCGCCAGTCAATCGACCGACGGGGATTTTTTGTTGGCGAAAATATTGCGGGTTACACCAATCGGATGCAACGTCACGTTGCTTTTTTGTTGCCGCGAAACGTCAAGTTGTCGACCAAATTTTAGCCGTGCGATTGTAACGCGCCGTCGTGCCGTCCGCGAAGGCAACCGCCGTGTTGTTCGTGCCGACAATCGCCAAAACGTTCGAGCCGACGCCAATCAACATGCCGCTTTCGGTCTCCTGCGCGAAAGTTATATCGGCAAGCGTCGCGTTGCGGAAATAAATCAAGTCGTCGTCGTCCGCGTTGACGATAACGTCGTCGCCTTCGCCCGCGCCGAAGTGGAAAATGTCAACGCCGTCGCCGCCAATCAAAATGTCGTTCGCCGAGCCGACGCCGCCCCAAAGTTGCGAGCCGTTGCCGCCGCTGTAAATTTGATTCGCCGCCGCGTCGCCGAACAAAACATTTGAGCCGCCCGAAAACGCCGCGTTGATATTTTCGACGCTTGAGAAATTGCCGCCGCTCAAGTCAATCGTGACGCCCGCCGTCAAAACGTTAATCGCGTCGGAAGCGTTGCCGCCCAAATAAATCACGTCGTCGCCTTCGTAAGTGAAATTGTTCGTCGCGTTCGTGTTGCCGATTTTGAAACGGTTGACGTTGGCTCCGTCGAACGAAAAATTAATCGGGACGTCAGCGGTCGCGTCGTCGACAACAGCCGCGAAGTTACCGCCGTCGATCATGACAGCCGACATAAAATTTCCGTCGCGCAGGACAACGGCAAGTCCGCCGCCGAGCAAAGTCATCACGTCATTCGCCGAAAAATTGGTTATCGCGTCTTGCCCGCTGCCGAGCACGTACCAGAAATTGTCGACGCCCGCGCCGCCCGTGAGCGTGTCGTTGCCGGAGGTGCCGCCCCAAATCGTTGAACCTGCGTTGCCCGCGACAATCGAGTTGTCGAGCGTGTTGCCCGCCAAAAAATGCGCGTCGGTCATTTCCGAAGCGTCGAGGACAACCGCCGTCGCGTTGCCGTAAGGATTCGTTTCGCCCGTCAACAGATTGACTCCGCCGAGCCAAACGTCGGAATTCGTCGCGCCCGAAATTTTCAGCGTCACGCCGTCGAAGCTCACGTTTGAAGCCGCAACCGTGTCGGTCGTCGCAGGCACCGTATCGGCGGGTACCGTATCGGCAGGAACCGTATCGGCAGGTACCGTGTCCGCAGGAATCGTATCCGCAGGCAACGTGTCGGTCGTGTCGTTTGAAATTGGAGTTATCGCCGTCGACGGGTCGCGCCCTTCGGCAGCTTGTTTGGCAAGGTAACGCAGAGCAATGTAACCCGCCGCGTACGAATTGACGCCGCCGCCCGAAGTCGCCGAACTTTTCAACGTCGACGGGCTTGTCGACAAACTTTTTATCGCCGAGTAACGTTTATCGTCGATGCCGTGAACAAGTTCCGCCGAGCCTTCTTTGAAAAACGTCGGCAAATTCGCGTACCAATCGACGTTCGCGCTCATAATGGCGTGAACCATTTCGTGCGCAATCGTGCGGTCAAGGTAATTCAAAGCCGCCGCGGAGCCGACACCGTTGGGATTGGTCGTGTCAATGTTGCCGAAATAGTTCAGGTTGATTCGCAGTTGCAGTTCCGAAGATTTTTGCCCGCTGCTGTAAAACGACGCCGCCATTTTGCCGTCGGAGCTGTCGTAAAAACTAATCGTCAACTCTTTGACGGTCGTGCCCGCCTCGTTGAAAGTGTAGCCGAAGGACGATTTTATCAGCGACAAACTTTCGCCAATCCACCAGCTGTAAAGCGCGCCGACAATCCACCGTGCGCTGTCGGTCAACGTGCTTTGTTCGGGGACGTTGACGGTCAAGCCTTGAATTTTGAAACTCGTCGACGACGGGTAAGTCCAATCGCCGCTTTCGGGCACGATTGATTCGGCAGTTTTGGTCACGGAGCCGCCCGCGTCGGAGCCGGAAATCGCGCCCGTGTCGGAGTTGTCGAGAACAATGTCGCACATGTCCTTCAAGAAACCGTCGCCGTCGGTGCCGTAAGCCGTGCAGTCCGCCGCCATCGTTTCGACAAGTTGGCTCCAACTCGTGAACTTCGAGACGCTTGCAACCGCTTCGTCGAGAGCCGCCGTGCCTTGCTTGCTCGTCGAGTCAAGCACGGACATGAAATTTTTGATAACGCTTTGAGCACTCATTTTTCAACCTCCAAGGAACGAACAAGCTTTTTGAGCTTGCCTAATTGTCACGGCAAATATATATCACACCGCGGAATTATATTCAAACGAAATTAGCGGCGCGTAAGAATTTGCTTGACTTGCAAAAAGCTAACGTTTATAATGCGCTGTGTTGACGGCTTGAACGTCGACGCGGCGGCATAGCCAAGTGGTAAGGCCGAGGTCTGCAAAACCTCCATCCCCGGTCCGATTCCGGGTGCCGCCTCCAATTTTGCAAAATCCGGCACTGCCGATTGCGGGAGTGCCTATTATTTTCTACAGGGGTCAAGCCATGTTTGAAGACTTGTCGCAAAACATCCAGGAAGCGTTTCGCAGACTTCGCGGGCGTGGCAAACTCACCGACGAGGACATCACCAAAGCGTTAAAAGACGTGCGAATGGCTTTGCTGTCGGCGGACGTGAATTACAAAATTGTCCGCGACTTCGAGAAAGCCGTCAAAGAGCGTGCGCTTGGCACGGAGATTTTGAGCCACTTGACGCCCGCGCAGTCGGTGATAAAAATCGTCGACGAAGAACTTGCCAAACTCATGGGCGGCAAGGCAGCGAAATTAAATATTTCGTCACACCCGCCGACGGTAATTTTAATGGTCGGTTTGCAAGGTTCGGGCAAGACGACATCCGCGGCGAAATTGGCTTTGCTCATGAAGCGACAGGGCAAACGTCCCGCGCTGGTTGCCGCAGATATTTACCGTCCCGCCGCGATAAAACAGTTGCAGGTCGTCGGTCAACAGGCTGAAGTGCCCGTTTTTACCGAAGACATCAAAGACGCCGTGCAAATTGCCCGTGATTCGTTGACGTTCGCGAACAAACATGCCCGCGACGTTTTGATAATCGACACGGCAGGGCGACTTCAAATCGACGAACGCTTGATGCAGGAACTCAAAGACATAAAAGCCGCCGTCAATCCGCACGAAATTTTGTTGGTCGTCGACTCGATGATCGGTCAAGAAGCGGTCAACGTCGCCGAAACTTTCCACGGCGCGCTCGGTGTCGACGGCATTGTCTTGACGAAACTCGACGGCGACGCACGCGGCGGCGCGGCACTTTCGATTAAAGCGGCGACGGGTTGCCCGATAAAATTCGTCGGCATGGGCGAAAAAATCGAAGCACTCGAAATTTTTCACCCCGACCGAATGGCGTCACGAATTCTCGGCATGGGCGACGTTTTGTCGTTGATTGAAAAAGCGCAATCGACAATCGACGCCAAGACCGCCGAAAAGATGGTCAAAAAAATCAAGGCGGACGAATTCACGTTACAAGACTTCCTCGAACAACTTCAGCAAGTCAAAAAGCTCGGTTCGCTCAACGATTTACTCGGCATGGTGCCCGGTTTGAGCGGTTTGCGCAAAAAGTTAAGCGGCGTAGACCTCGACCTCGACGGCAAAGAAGTCAAGCACATGGAAGCGATTATCCTGTCGATGACGCCGAAAGAACGTGCCGACACGTCAATTATCGACGCCAAACGCCGTAAACGAATCGCACTCGGTTCGGGCACGAAAGTTGCCGATGTCAACAAACTCCTCAAGCAATTCGACGAAATGCGCAAGATGATGCGCCGCCTCAAAGCCACACAAACTCAAGCTCAACAACAACAGGCGTCAAAAAAATCCAAAGGCAAAAAAGGAAAAATCAAAAAGGGCAAGAATACTAAAGCCAAAATGCCGACGCTCCCGAACATCAGCGGACTTTTGGGCTCACTCGGCTCGAAGTTCCCGTTCGGCAAGTAATCGGTCGAAATTCAACCAAACTCGAAAGGTGGTGAGATCGTGGTAAAAATCAGACTCAATCGAATGGGCGCCAAAAGGCAACCGTTCTATCGCATAGTCGTCACGGACAGCCGTTCGCCGCGTGACGGGCGTTTTATCGAAATCGTGGGCAACTACGACCCGACAAAAAACCCCGCCATTGTCAACGTCGACGAAGAAAAAGTTATCGGCTGGATCAAAAACGGTGCACAGCCGACCGATACGGTTCGCTCGCTCCTCAGCAAGAAAGGCATCATGAAAAAAATCCACGAAGAGCGCAAGGCGGCCAAAGCTGCGAAGTAAACATCGAACATTTAGTTGAGGAAGAGGACCATGCAAGAACTTGTAACCGTGCTGGCAAAAGCACTTGTCGAAAAACCCGAAGACGTGCAGGTCGAAGCGGTCGAAGAAGAAGATCGCACGATTTTGAAATTGCATGTCGCGCAGGACGATATGGGTCGGGTCATTGGCAAACAGGGGCGAATTGCCAAGGCGATTCGCACGATAGTCAAATCCGCCGCAACACGCGAAAAGAAAAAAGTTACAGTCGACATCGAGTAAAACAATCGGCGCGGTGAGCAGTCAAAGCTTGCCGCTTTTTTTTGTTGGGAGGTAACAATCTTGAACAGCATTATCGTAACGGCACCCGCGACCGTCAAAGCGAAATTGACCGAAAAACTTCGCGCACATTTGATTGACGAGGCAGTCAAAGTCGGCGAACAGCTGGAACTTGAAATCAAGCAAATCAACCTGGACATGCAACGCGAACTTGACCGTTCGCCTGAACACGAAGACCAAATCCGAAACTTTTTCGGCAACGAATTGGCTCCGCGTCAAGCCCGGCTCGAAGAAGCGCACCGTCGCAAAGAAACTTTCGAGAAACTTGCCACAGGTGCCGAAATCATGCAAGGCACGATTGAGCGTCAAGTTGAGCTGAAAGTCGGCGACAACCTGCGCGAAGCCATGAACGTTGAAATTTTGGTGGAGGACGACAAAATCATTGCAATCCGCGGTTAATGAAATCATCATCGGCAAAGTCGGCGCGGCTCGCGGGCTTGACGGCACGGTAAAAATCATTGAGCTGACGGACTTCGCGGGACGTTTCGACGATCTTGAAAAAATTTCAGTCGGCGGTAAGATTTTCGCCGTCGAACAAGTCAAATACATTGGCGGACAACTTTACATGAAATTCGTCGGCGTGGACAGTCGCGAAGCCGCACGCGCTTTGACGAACAAATTTTTGACGGTGGACAGAGCCGAAACCGCGCCGCTTGCCGACGGGGAATTTTATATCTTCGACATCATCGGTTGCGAAGTTTTCAACGACAGCGGCAAAATCGGCACGGTCACCGACGTTTTAAAGACCGGCGCAAATGACGTGTTCGAGATTGACGGCAAAATTTTGATACCCGCGCTGAAATCTGTCGTGCGTTCGATTGACGTTGTCGCGAAAAAAATTCTGGTCGACGAATATGCTGATTGACATCATCACGCTGGCAACGTGACGTTGCATCCAATTGGTGCAACCCGCGACGTTACGAAAATTTTCGGCAACTTCGCGCCCAAAGGACACGACATGCAAATTGACATCATCACGCTGTTTCCCGAAATGTTCACGGGAGTTTTCGGCGAAAGTATCATTAAACGCGCCGTCGACAAAAACATTTTGACCGTGCGATTCACGCAACTGCGCGATTTCGCCTTCGACAAACATCATCACGTAGACGATTCGCCCTTCGGCGGCGGCGCGGGCATGGTGCTCAAACCTGAGCCTGTCTATCGTGCCGTGCGTGACGTTTTGAGTCGCTCCGACGAAAATGTTTCGCGCAAGGTAATTTTTCCCGACCCCGGCGGTGAAGTTTTTACTCAAGCCAAAGCCAAACAGCTTGCCGCGCTCGATCAAATTGTTTTCGTCTGCGGACATTACGAAGGCTTCGACGCGAGAATTTACGACCTTGCCGACGAACTGATTTCAATCGGCGATTACGTGTTGACGGGCGGCGAATTGCCCGCAATGGTTATCGTCGACGCGGTGGCGCGCATGTTGCCCGACGT
>JAFVBP010000205.1 GCA_017479925.1 Selenomonadaceae bacterium
TACTGCCCGTCCGCCTCGTAAAGGTACTGCATGCGGCTCGTGTCCAAACGTGCGGGCGGCATTTTTTCGTTCGGGTTGAACGTGCGTTCGACGACCGCGCCCGTCTCGACGTTTTTAATCTTCGTGCGAACGAAAGCCGCGCCTTTGCCGGGTTTGACATGCTGGAATTCGACGACCTGCCAAGCTTGACCGTCAATTTCAATCGTTAAGCCCGTGCGAAAATCTGTACTTGAAATCATGGGAATCAACCTCCAATAACTTTATAGCTCGATTAAATTTTTTGGTGAACGCGTCAACGGCTCGGCATGTGAGTCCGTGACAAGCACCGTGTCTTCAATTCTGACGCCGCCGAAATTTTCGACGTAAACGCCCGGCTCGTCCGTGACAATCATGTTCGGCAAAAGGCGTTCGCATTTGCTCAAACGGCTCAAGCGCGGTTCTTCGTGAATCTCCAAACCGACGCCGTGACCAAGTCCGTGCACGAAATTTTTTCCGTAGCCCAAAGTTTTCAAGCGTTCGCGAACAGCCGCGTCAACGTCTTTGCCGCTTTTGCCCGCCGTGATAACTTCAAGCCCGAAAAGTTGCGCGTCAAAAACCGCCTCGTAAATTTTGCGTTGTTCGGCGGAAATTTTCCCGACGGCGACCGTGCGCGTGATGTCCGATCGATAACCGTTGAACGTCGCACCGAAATCCAAAGTGACAAATTCGCCCGACTGAATTTTTTTGTCGGTGGCGACGCCGTGCGGCAAACTCCCGCGAATGCCCGAAGCGACAATCGTCGTGAACGCGGTCTTTTCGGAACCAAATTTGCGCATGAAATATTCAAGTTCGGCGGCAACCTCGACTTCGCGAACGTTCGGTTTGATGAATTGCAAAACTTTCATGAACGCATCATCGGCAATTTTGCACGCCTTGCGAATCATGTCAATTTCAAACGCGTCTTTGACCTGCCGCAACGCGTCAAGTTCGACGGCTTTGAATTCGACGCCGTCAAGTTCGCGGGCAAGGTAATCGCGCTGTGCAACCGTCATGACGTTGCCTTCGATGCCGACGGTTTTCACGCCCGCGGATTTAATTTCGTCGACGAGTTTTTTGGAGATACCTTCGGTTTGTTTGACGAGCGTGAAATTCTTTGCTTGACGTTGAGCCTGTTCGATATAACGCCCGTCCGTGATGAGTTGCCGAAAATTTTCGCCGATAAGCAAAGCTGAACTGTCACCGCTAAAACCGCTGAAATACGTGACGTTGGCGACCTTCGTCACGAGGAAAGCGTCGACCTGTTCGGCTTGAAGTTTGTCGTACAAGTTCGCCAGCCGCGTCGAAAAATCAAATTGCGCGTTCATTTGGTATCCTTGCGAATGCGGCGAATCGCAATGTCAAGCGCGGCAACGTAGCTGTCGACGCCGAAACCGCAAATTTGACCCATGACGACGGGCGCGATAACCGAGGTGCGGCGAAATTCTTCGCGGCGGTGAATGTTCGACAGGTGCACTTCGATGACGGGCACGGGCACTGCGGCAATCGCGTCACGGAGCGCAATGCTGTAATGCGTCAAAGCACCCGCGTTGAGCAAAATGAAATCGTAACGCCCGCGAGCTTTTTGAATCGCCTCGACGAGTTCGCCCTCGAAATTCGACTGCAGGAAGTCAATTTCGTCGACGCCCGCTTGAGCTGCCCGCGCACGCAAAAGTTCTTCGATGTCGGCAAGCGTCGTGCGACCGTAAATTTCGGGTTCCCGCGTGCCGAGCAAGTTTAAATTCGGACCGTTCAAGACCAAAATTCTTTTGACGTTGACGGTGACGTCTTCAGTATCGGATTGCAAAAGTGTTCTCTCCTTCCGCGACGGGCAAATCCGAGAATTCAAAGGCGGTGACGCGAATCCAGTCGTTGCCCTTTTTGATTTTGTTGATGAGATGATCGACCGCGGCCGCTTCGCCTTGCAGTTCCATTGTGACGGAGCCGTCGGACATGTTTTTGACCCAACCGGTAATGCCGAGGGCTTTGGCGTTTGACTGCACGAAAAAACGACAGCCGACGCCTTGCACGCGACCTTCGATGCGACCGGCTTTGCGAACGGCGTTTTCGATGTCGACGGGCGCGACGGTTTCGGCATCTTCGCCACCGCCGAAGATTTTATTCCACAAACTCATGTTATCAACTCCCTAACGATTGACCAAGTTTCGAGCGGCTTTGCGACGGTCGCTTTAAAAGCGACGGAACAACCGGTGTTCACCGTGACCGCCCGACAATTCCGGTTTGTCGCGTTGAACTGTCGTGAAAATTTTACGTTGGTGACCGCATTAACGACCAAGTTTCGACGGGCTTTGCGACGGGGATTGTCACGAGCTGTTGAGCGTGCGGTACGTCGAAAATTTGCAAGCCGTCCGAGTTCGTGATTGATGTTATCGTTTGCGAAAAAATTTCTCCGTGCGGTTGCAAAAATTCTGCGCGGGTGCCGACCGTGAACTTGCCGCGCTGTTCGACCGTCGCCGTCATTGTTGACGCGTCGAAATTTCGCACGATGCCCAAAAAATTAGCCGAACGCTTCGGCTTTGACGTTGAATAAATTTCTGTCGGCTTACCGTCGCCCGAAAAAAATCCCGTCGTGTACGGGCGATGTGCAACTTTGTCGAGTTCGTCGAGCCACTCGTCGCGCACGGTGAAATTTTCGGGATTGTCGCAGAACGAATCGATTGCCGCACGGTAAACTTTGACGACACCCGCGACGTAGTTGACGCTTTTCATGCGACCTTCAATTTTGAGCGAGGCGACGCCGCTGCGAATCACGTCGGCGATATTCGGCAACAAGCAAAGATCTTTGGAATTCATGACGTAACTGCCGCGTTCGTCACCTGCGACGGGAAAAAATTCGCCGTCACGCGTTTCCTCGACCAGATTGTACTTCCAGCGACATGAATGCGTGCACTGACCGCGATTGGCGTCGCGTCCCGTCAAAAATTTCGACAGCCAACAGCGACCCGAATACGAAATGCACATTGCGCCGTGCACGAAAATTTCAAGTTCGACGGGACATTTCGCGCAGATGTCGGCAATTTCGTCGCCTGTGAGTTCGCGGGCAAGGATGATTCGACTTGCGCCCTGTTCGCATAAAAAATTCGCCGCGTGAAAGTTCGTGACGTTGGCTTGTGTGCTGACGTGAATTTTCAAGTCGGTCAACCGGCGCGCCAAAGCAATGACGCCCAAATCGGAAACAATCACCGCGTCGACATTTGCCGCGTCCAAAAATTTCAGGTAATCGGCAAGCGCGTCGAAGTCGGCGTTGCGAGCGTAAATGTTGACCGCCGCGTAAATTTTCTTGCCGCGTGCGTGCGTGAAGTCAACCGCCGTCAAAATTTCGTCGCGGGTGAAGTTGTCGCCGAAAGCGCGCAGGCTGAAGTTTTCGCCGCCGAAATAAACCGCGTCCGCTCCGTAAATCAGCGCGGCTTGCAGTTTCTCGAAATTGCCTGCAGGTGCAAGTAACTCAGGCTTAACGAAATCATTACGCATTACGCATTTCGCATTACGCATTGCTTTACCGATATTGGTTGACAAGATTCAAATGCTCCTCATACGTGAAGGCATAGTGATTGTGCCCGTTGCGGTCGGCGACGAAATACAGATAATCGGTCTCCGCGGGGTGCAACACGGCTTCAATCGACGCCATACCGGGATTGGCAATCGGCCCGGGCGGAAGTCCCGTGTGCTGA
>JAFVBP010000206.1 GCA_017479925.1 Selenomonadaceae bacterium
ACGGCGTCGGGTCGATAATGTTTATCCACGAGCCTTTCTGCAACGTCTTGAGCGTCAACTTTTCCAAATGTCCCGACTCCTGCGATTTGTAGACCTCAACCAACGGTATCACCTGCCATTTCGTTCGAGTTATGGAAAATTCATAATACCGCCGCCCGCGTTTGTCAATACTTCGCACAAAATTTTGTCGGTGCGTTGAACGTTACTTTCTTTGGCAGCAAAGAAAGTAACCAAAGAAACTGCGCTCGCTATGATGCTTCCGGCATCATGCGCAAGCGGAGCGGCCGACATCCATGTCGGCCGGAAGTTCGCGTTGCAGTTGCGCATTGCAGTTCAACCGTCGCCGTTTAACGTTTGCCGCCTGATTTTTCAAGCTCGGTGACGCGAAAACCCAGTGCATCCATTTCGTCGCGAAATTCCGCCGCAAGACGGTCAATATCGCTTTTGGATACGTTGCCCGATTTGCCGACCGATTTTTTTTCGAGAGCGGAAAGCCGAACGTTCAAGCCGTTAAGTTCGTCGCGAAATTCCGCAGTAAGACGGTCAAGATCGCCCGTTGCGACGTTGCCGGACTTGACGTTTGATTTTTTTTCGAGCTTGTCAATGCGCCCGTTCAAGCCGTTGATTTCGTCGCGGACTTCGGCTCTGAATTTTTCAAAGTCGTCTTTGGTGATTCCGTCGGTCGTCGTCGAATTCGCACTGCCGCAACCGATTGAAAAAGTCAGCGTCACCAACATCAGTACAACCAAAATTTTCTTCATGGCAAATGACCTCCGTCACGTCTAAAATGTTCGCCGCAAATTTACAAACGGTGTCGGAATTTGTCAATTGCCCGCCGAAGTTTCGCTTGCCGTCGGCGACGTTGCATTACACATTGCAGTTCAACCGTGCCTCTGATATAATCGCGCAGAAATTTTTCGCGGAAGGAGGCGTTTGTCACGAACTCGAACTTCGCGCACCTGCACGTTCACACCGAATACAGCCTGATTGACGGCGCGGCACGAATCGGCGACCTGCTCGACGCAGCGAAAAATCTCGGCATGACAAGTTTGGCGATAACCGATCACGGCACAATGTACGGCATCGTCGATTTTTTCAAGGCGGCCGAAAAACGCGGTATCAAGCCGATTGTCGGTTGTGAAGTTTACGTTGCGCCCGAAGATTTTCTCAAAAGGACGGAAGTCGACGGCGTGAAGTATTTTCATCTGGTACTGCTTGCCGAAAACGACACGGGCTACAGAAATTTGATCAAGCTTGCAACGGAAGCCGGCACCCGCGGTTTTTGGTATCGACCGCGTGTCGACAAAAATCTTTTGCGCACACACCACGAAGGTTTGATTGCACTGTCGGCTTGCGTTGCGGGCGAAATTCCCCGTGCGATTTTACACAACAAACTTGACCGTGCCGCCGAACTTGTCCGCGAATACGTCGACATCTTCGGGCGCGAAAATTTTTTTCTGGAAGTGCAAAATCACGGGCTTGCCGAAGAAGCCAAAGTTCGCGACGCGCTCAAAAAACTTTCCGCCGACATGAACGTCGGGCTTGTCGCAACGAACGATTCGCATTACGTGCGCCGCTCGGACGCCGAATTTCACGACCTGCTTTTGTGCCTGCAGACGAACAAAACCGTCAACG
>JAFVBP010000207.1 GCA_017479925.1 Selenomonadaceae bacterium
CATGGTGATTGCGGCGGTCGTCGGTTTCGGTGCCATCATGTTCGCGGCGGTCTCGGCGTTGAAGTGATTCTTCGGCGACTCGAAAGGCGGTGATTGACATGACGGAGCAGGAAAAACAGGTTGAAACTCGATTTGCGTCGCTTGAGCAGCAAGTCAGCACGGTGGCGGCGAAGGTTGATGCGCTTGTCGAAGAATTGAAACAGCAACGTGAAGACATACGGCGGTTAAATGAGCGACAGGACACCGAACGTAAGTCAATGGATGCAAAGATTGACCGTCTCGGCGACAAGATTCAAAACATGGTGATTGCGGCGGTCGTCGGTTTCGGTGCCATCATGTTCGCGGCGGTCTCGGCGTTGAAGTGATTCTTCGGCGACGCGAAAGGCAGGTGATTAACATGGCGAAGAGAAACACGAACATTGAGGCGCGTGTGAGCAGTCTTGAGGCGACGTTTAAAACGTTTATGGACGAAATGCGCGACAGAGACAATCAGCGTGCGACGGACATGCGGGAACTACGTCAAAAGCACGACGAAGACATGAAAGAAATGCGGGCGGACATAAAGAGTTCGCTCAAGCACATTCAGAATTTGACGATAGCGGCAATGGTCGGTATTGGAGCGATAACCGCCGCGACATGGGCGTTCATGTGGTCAACTTCGCAGAACACATATCAGCAAGTGGTGCAACCTCCGCCGGCACAAACTCAAGCCGCGCCATATCAACAGACCGATCAAACGGCTCGCTGATTCGTCGACGGGCAAAAAAAATAAGCCTCTCGGAATTCGAGGGGCTTTTTTCGTGTCGTCATTTGGCGGCGAAGAATTTTTCGTGCACGGCTTTGGCTGTCGAAAGAAATTTGCCAAGCAGTTTGTAGTACTGCGGCTCGCTTATGTGCATCTCCCAACAGGTTTTGAAACGGTGTTCGCCTTTGCGGTAGCGTCGGGCGGCAAGTTCACGGCACTCGGCGCGAATTCCCGACATTGAATAGGTCACCGCGATAAAATCTTTGACGGGTTGAGTTTGGTCGCTCTCGTTGCGAAAGACGAAGTCCATCAAGCGATACTCGTCCTTGACGCCGCGCATAATCGTCACCGCCTTTCAGGTCAACCGTTCGTCAACAATCTTTGATTGATAAACGACAGCCGTGCGTAAGTTTCAAGTGTCGCTTTGAAATGGCGATACGGTTCGTGATAGTCGGCACCTTGGGCAAGCAGTCCCGCGATAATCGTTCGGGCAATGAATTGGAGCTTTTCAATCTCGTACAACTGCCAACTCGCAAGGTCGTCACGCGTGCCGGGCGCAATGCCCAACGTTTTGTTCATGAGTTTGGCGAAGTTGATGTAGAAAACCTTTTCGCTGACGTTGCAACCGTGTGCTTTGGCAAATTCGTACAGGTCTTTGACCGCCGCCGAAAGTTCCTTGTAGCCGTCTTTGGTCGCACAGCGAACTTCCTGCCACTGCATATTTTGACGGTTGAGCAATATCTCGCGCATTTTATAAAAGCGGTCGACAAGCTCGCTCTTGAAGTCCAAAACGATTTCATTGTTGCGCAAAAGCGTGATGAGGAACGTCGCTTGTTGCTCGTTCAAAAGCGCAACTCTGGTAGGACGCCCGCGCATGTCGCCGTTTTTATTTCCCGATTTCAAATCGGTAAAATGAATCTGTCCCCAACGCTCGAAGTGCGACTTGTGTTCGTTAATCAGGCGAATAATTGATTCGTGCTGATTTTGGGTACCTTCCGCGACGATGAGCGACGTGGTCAATGGTGTCTTGCCTTTGAGAAAAACTAAGTCGGTCACTTTGACGCTCTCCTTTCGTTAAAGTTTCGGATTGTGCTTGACGCGGTCGTGTTCTTCGGCTTGTTTGGCGTCGTTCCAGCGGTCGATTGTTCCGACCAGATACAAGATGTTATCGACGGGCTTTTTATCCCGCCTTCTGCAAGTCGCCCTGCAGTTCAGCATATCTTTTCACGCGTTGCCGTTGCGTGGCGCGGTCTCGTGGCGACATTATTTCGGTCGCTATGCGTTGCCCCTGACTAACCATATTATCCGATTGGATAAAAAGGTTGAGCCTTCGGTTCGGGTTGTCTCGA
>JAFVBP010000208.1 GCA_017479925.1 Selenomonadaceae bacterium
ACGAACGTTGCCGCACGATTAAATTGTTGCTCGACCCTGACGCGAAATCGTCAAGTTTTCGTCGACCGGGGCACGTCTTTCCGTTGCGTTCGGTTGAAGGCGGAGTTTTGCGTCGTGCCGGTCACACGGAGACGACGACCGACCTTGCGCGACTGGCGGGCTTTTATCCCGCGGGCTTGTGTTGCGAAATCATGGACGACGACGGTCATATGATGCGCACGGAAAATCTCAAAAAATTCGCGTCAAAGCACGATCTGAACATCATCACCGTTCGCGGGCTGATTGAATATCGCAAGCGCACGGAAAAATTCGTCAAGCAAATTGCCGACGTGGACTTCCCCAGCAAGTACGGACGCTTCCGGCTCAAAGCTTACGAAAGCACGCTTGACGGCAAATGTCATCTTGCGCTTGTCAAAGGCGACGTGGCGGGCAAGTCGAACGTTTTGGTTCGCGTGCATTCGGAGTGCTTGACGGGCGACGCCTTGGGAAGTTTGCGTTGTGACTGCGGCGACCAACTTGCGACGGCTCTTCGGCAGATTGACGCGGCGGGCGAAGGCGTCTTGCTTTACATGCGGCAGGAAGGTCGCGGCATCGGTTTGGCGAACAAAATGCGGGCGTATGCACTTCAAGACGCGGGCAAAGACACCGTCGAGGCGAACGTTTTGCTCGGATTCAAGCCCGATCTTCGCGATTACGGTATCGGCGCGCAGATTCTTTCCGACTTGGGCTTGACGACGATTCGCCTGTTGACGAACAATCCCGCCAAACGCGCAGGACTTGAAGGTCACGGCTTGACGATTATCGAACGCGTGCCGATTGTCATTGCGCCGACGAAGTTCGACAAAAAATATCTCACCGTCAAGAAAACCAAAATGGGTCACGTGTTTGAAGAGTAGAACTAGGGAACAGAACGAGGGAGCAGGTTGCCTACCTGGTTCTAATACCTGGTTCTAATACCTGGTTCTAATACCTAAATTTTGGAGGTTACACAATGAACGTTTACGAAGGCAACATCAGCGGCCGCGGTCTGAAGTTCGCGATTGTCGTGGCGCGTTTCAACGAATTTATCACGAGCAAACTTTTAAGCGGGGCACTTGACGCCCTCAAACGTCACGATACCGACGACGAAAATATTTCCGTCGCGTGGGTGCCCGGTGCATTTGAAATTCCGCTTGTCGCCAAAAAACTTGCGACGACAAGAAAATTCGACGCGATAATCTGTCTCGGTTGCGTGATTCGCGGTTCAACGACGCATTACGATTACGTCTGCAACGAAGTTTCCAAAGGCGTCGCTGCCGTCGGACTTCAAAGCGGCATTCCGACAATTTTCGGCGTCGTCACGACCGAAAACATTCAGCAGGCGATTGAACGTTCCGGCACGAAAGCCGGCAACAAAGGCTTCGACGCGGCGATTTCGGCAATGGAGATGGCGAACTTGCTGAACTATTTGCCGCCCATCGAATTTTAATTTATCGGCTTGCCGACCCTAGGGCGTGTTGCTAAACTCAAAATTACGATGTGACGAGGAATTTTTTCGACTGACGAGGCGTAAG
>JAFVBP010000209.1 GCA_017479925.1 Selenomonadaceae bacterium
AACCCTTGACATTTTGTTGAATCGGGATTATTATACCGCTTGTGATTCGGCGGAAGCCCCGTCGAGCGAAAGCGAATTTCCATTTTTGGGAGGCAGATATTTATGATAAAGCCACTTGGAGACAGAGTTGTTGTTGAAGTTGCCGAGGTCGAACTCAAGACCAAAAGCGGCATCATCATGCCCGAAACGTCCAAAGAGAAGCCGCAAAAAGGCAAAGTCGTCGCGGTCGGCACGGGCAAACTCCTCGACAATGGCCAGCGTGCGGCTATGGAAGTCAAAGCCGGCGACGAAGTCATCTTCAACAAGTACGCGGGCAGCGAAGTCAAAGTGGACGACAAAGACTATCTCGTGATTCGCGAGAGTGACATTTTGGCAATTCTTTGATTAGGGACAAGAGACAAGAGACAAGGGACAAGTTTTTTCCCCTGCCGCCTGAAACTTCAAGTCTAATTCGGAGGTAATTCATTTATGGCAAAAGAAATTTTGTTCGACGAAGAAGCGCGCCGTGCCCTCAGCCGCGGCGTTGATGCTCTGGCAAACGCAGTGAAAGTGACGCTCGGTCCCAAAGGTCGCAACGTCGTCCTTGAGAAAAAATTCGGCGCACCGACAATCACCAACGACGGCGTCACAATCGCCCGCGACATCGAACTTGAAGACCACTTCGAGAACATGGGCGCGCAACTCGTCAAGGAAGTCGCGACGAAAACCAACGACGTTGCCGGCGACGGCACCACCACCGCAACGCTTTTGGCTCAGGCTATCGTTCGCGAAGGCTTGAAAAACGTCGTCGCGGGTGCCAATCCCATGATCATCAAAAAAGGCATCGAAGTCGCCGTTGCCAAACTCGTCGACGAAATTAAAAACAACGCCAAAAAAGTCGAAGGCAAAGAAGCTATCGCGCAAGTCGCGTCAATCTCGTCAAGCGACAGCGAAATCGGTCAACTTATCGCCGACGCCATGGAGAAAGTCGGCAACGACGGCGTCATCACCGTTGAAGAGTCCAAAACCATGACGACGAATCTTAAGGTTGTCGAAGGCATGCAATTCGATCGCGGCTACATTTCGCCGTACATGGTCACCGACGCCGACAAAATGGAAGCCGTTCTCGACGACCCGTGCATTCTGTTGACGGACAGAAAAATTTCGTCGATTCAAGACATCTTGCCGATTCTTGAGCAAGTTGTCAAACAGGGCAAATCGCTCGTTATCGTCGCCGAAGATGTTGACGGCGAGGCTCTTGCCACAATCGTCGTCAACAAACTTCGCGGCACGTTCAAAGCTTTGGCGGTCAAAGCTCCCGGTTTCGGCGACAGACGCAAAGCCATGCTCGAAGACATTGCGATTTTGACGGGCGGCACGGTTATCAGCGAAGAACTCGGACGCAAACTCGACAGCGTCACTTTCGCCGACCTCGGTCATGCGCGTCAAATTCGTGCCACCAAGGAAGAAACCACTATCGTCGAAGGCAGCGGCGACAAAAACGAAATTAAAGCTCGCGTCGCTCAAATTCGCAAACTCATCGAGACCACGACCAGCGACTTCGACAAAGAGAAACTCCAGGAACGTCTTGCCAAACTTGCGGGCGGCGTTGCCGTTATCGAAATCGGCGCGGCTACCGAAGTCGAAATGAAAGAAAAGAAACTCCGCATCGAAGACGCTCTCAACGCGACCCGTGCTGCCGTCGAAGAAGGCATCGTTGCGGGCGGCGGCACAACGTTTATCGACATTTTGCCCGCGCTTGACGACGTTAAAGCTGAAGGCGACGCGAAAGTCGGTGTCGAAATCGTCAAACGCGCAATCGAAGAACCCGTTCGCCAAATCGCAAACAACGCGGGTCAGGAAGGCTCCGTTGTCGCCGAGGCGGTCAAAAAAGCCGACAAAGGCATCGGATTCAACGCGCTCACCAACGAATACGTCGACATGATTAAAGCCGGTATCGTCGACCCTGCCAAAGTCGTGCGTTCGGCTCTGCAAAACGCGGCGTCTATCGCGGCTATGATTTTGACGACCGAAACGCTCGTTGCCGACAAGCCCGAACAAAATCCGCCGCCGGCTCCCGGCATGGGCGGTATGCCCGGCATGATGTAAAAGCAATTAGGAATTAGGAATTTGCAATTAGGAATTGAATTGACGTTCCACATTCCAAATTGACAAACAGCTCTCGTCGAGAAATCGGCGAGAGTTTTTTTGTTGCGATTAGTAATTAACGGCGCGTAATAATTCCACATTCCAAATTTCAAATTCCACATTGCAGTTCCGGCGGGGCTTTTTCGTTGCGACGGTGACGACTGAAAATCGTTGTCAAAATTCTTGACACGATTGTTGACACGCGTTATCATTGCGGCAATTTTGGGAGACGAAAACTTTTATCAATACGAAAGCCGACAATCATTCATTGGAGGTTTTCAACATGCGAAAAATTTTATCGGCAGTGGCGGCGACCGTTATCGTCGGAACAACGTCAACAACTTTCGCGGCGGCAAACCCGTTCAGCGACGTGCCGCAAGGTCACTGGGCTTACGATTCGATTGCCAAACTTGCACAAGCGGGCGTCATCGAAGGCTACGGCGACAACACTTTTCGCGGCGACAGGAACATTACCCGCTACGAAATGGCGCAGATGGTTGCCAAAGCCATGGCGAAAAATCCCACGGGCGCGACAAAAGCCGACCTCGACCGTCTTGCCGCCGAATTCCGCGAAGAACTTGACGCGCTTGGCGTGCGCGTTGCCGAACTTGAAAAGTACGCCGATAAAGTCGTTTGGCACGGCAAAATCGAATACACTTACGAGCAAACCCGAACCGATCCGCTCAACACCGGTCGCAAGACGAAGGAAAAATCCAACGGTTTTATCTTCCGCTTTGAGCCGACTGCTCACGTCAATGACCATTGGACGGTTAACGCCCGTATCGACGCTGAAGTTGACATGAAACATGATTCGTCGACGAATTTTGAACTTGTGCGCGCTTGGGCGGAAGGCGACTACGACAAATTTAACGTCAAAATCGGTCGTTTCGAGCTGCGCCCCGAAGGTGAATTCGGTTTACTCTGGGATACCGAAATTTCGGGCGCGACGGTCAGTTACGGCGACAAATTCAAAATCAGCGCGTTGGGCGGCCGAATCAAAGCTGACGGCGTCGGCGGCGGCACGTTGGGCGAATCCGTTCCGAAGACGACCCGTCAAGTGTTGTCGCTTTGAGACTCGATTACGACACGGGCGACAAAGGTCTTTTCGCGGGCGCGGGCTGGTACAGCATCAAAGACGACGACCTTGCCTGGAGCTACAATCCCTTTCGGCACAATGAACGCTACAATCGCAAAAATTACAACAAGGCGAACATCTGGACGGTCAATCTCGGCTACAAATTCAGCGATCTGTGGACGCTCAAAGGTGCCTACGCTCAAAACACCAAAGCCGATTTCGAGGACAAATCTTGGCACGCGGAACTTGATTACGGCAACTATGAAGACGCTTCCGAAAAAGGTCAATGGTCGGTTTACGCGGGTTATCGCAAGTACGGCACGAACGTTTCTTTCGCCCCGACGGAAGATGACGCTTTGCGCGGCACTCGCGGCTTTGTCGTCGGCGCGTCTTGGGCACCGTTCCAAAATATCGGCTTGCTCGTCAAATATTTCAACGGCAAATATAACGCCGACAGCGTCAACACCGGTCGCGGCAAGGCTGAAAAAATCTTCGCACGCGTCGAATTATTCTTCTGAACGAACAACTTCACACGTCGCAGCCTTCGAGCAATCGGGGGCTTTTTTTAATGCGTAATTGTGACGGGCGCGTCAATCTCCGCGAAAAATTTTAAATCATAACATGAAACTAATCTGAAACGCAAATTCGGATTTTTTTTCGCAACACTTGACACGGCAATTTTTGTGTATTATTATTGCGCAGGTTTGAAGGACAGGCAACGAAGTCCAATCAACTTGAGGAAACACGGCCACTCAATTTTGAACAACTTCCGAGCCGAGTCACTGAAAGCCAACGCAAAGTTCTTTCACACAATTTCATTTATCGGCATCTTTAAGGAGGATGTTCAAAATGAAGAAAACAGTAGCATCAGCTCTGGCAGCGGCTTTCGTCGTCGGAGCAAGCGCAACCACGTTCGCGGCGGCGAATCCGTTCAGCGACGTACCGCAAGGTCACTGGGCATATGATTCCATTGCCAAACTTGCCTCGCAGGGCGTCATCGAAGGTTACGGCGACAACACCTTCCGCGGCGACCGCAACATCACCCGTTACGAAATGGCGCAGATGGTTGCCAAAGCCATGGCGAAGAATCCGTCGGGCGCGACAAAAGCCGACCTCGACCGTCTCGCGGCTGAATTCCGTGATGAACTCGATGCACTCGGCGTTCGCGTTGCGGAACTCGAAAAGTATGCCGACAAAATTCAGTGGTTCGGCAAAATCGAGTACACGTACAAAAACCACAAGACCGACAACGTCTACGGTAACGGTCGCAGAAATCGTCACAGCACCGACAAGCACGAACGCGTTAAACAGGACGACTGGATCTTCCGTTTTGAGCCTGTCGCGCATGTCAATGACCACTGGACACTCCGTGCTCGTATCGATGCGCACGTCGACTTGAGCCGCGACACCTCGACCAACTTTGAGCTGGTTCGTGGTTGGGCACAAGGCGACTATGACAACTTCCAAGTCAAAGTCGGTCGTCAACCCCTGTACACCAACGAAGACGGTATCGTCTGGGATACTGAATACACCGGCGGCGAAATCACCTTCGGTAGCTTCGCAAAAGGCGTGCGTGCAACCATTTACGCCGGTCGTCTTGCGGCGGGCAAAGTCGGCGGTTCGATGAGAAACTCCGGTTCGTGGAACGGTCGTCAAGACGGCGTCAGCGCACATGACAGATGGGCTTCGGCGGCAGGTTCGCTCGGCAACTATTCCGAAAGCGGCGGTCGTACCGATCCTTCGAGCTTCTGGGCAATTAACCTGCAGTACACCCCTGAAGGCGAATACGGTCTCTTCGGCGGCGCGGGTTACTACCACATCAAAGACGACGACTTCAAGTACTTCACTGAAGACGGCGTGCGCTACGACAACATCTACTACAGCAAGAAAGGCAACGTCGACAAAGCGCAGATCTGGTCCGTGAACTTGGGCTACAAATTCGGCAAAGCGCAAATCTGGGGCGCATACGCGAAGAACAGCAAGGCCGACTACGAGAAGAAATCCTGGCAAGCACTCATTCGCTACGGCGACTTGTACGGCGGCGGCAACCAGAACACCCACAAGGGTCAATGGGCTGTCTGGGCGGGTTACAAAGAACTCGGCTCCAATGCGTCGCTTTGCGCAATCAACTGGGATGACGCTTATGCAGGCACCAGAGGCTTCGTCTGCGGCGCGTCTTGGGCACCGATGGATCGCATCGTCGTCCTCGCCAAATACTTCAAGGGCAAATACATTGAAGGTCGCGGCGACGCAGAACGCATCTTCGGTCGTGTCGAATTCTTCTACTAAGCCGACAAACTTCCGCGAACGAGCTGAGGTACTCGAAAGCTTGAACGCAATCTGAACCACACAGCGTAAACAACGAGAGTCTCCGAGCAATCGGAGGCTCTTTTTCAATGCATAATTAGTAATGCGTAATGCGTAATTTTGACCGTAGCGACATTCCGGCCGACATGGATGTCGGCCGCTATCGCCCGTCGCATTAATGCAGGATGCATTAACGCGGGCGCGTCTTTCTTTGGTTACTTTCTTTCCACGCGGAAAGAAAGTAACATTAAAACGCCCGTCGTGCGAAACGACAATTGAAGCGACGCCGCAACTGTCGGCAACAAAAAAGGACGGTCGTTGTCGACCGCCCGATACCGATTTACCGCGCATGTCTCATGGAGTTGACTGGAATATTCGCGACGAGCGCGACCGAGTCCGAATCGTTTTCCAGCGCAATTTCCATGTCGGCGCGGTTAATGTTCATGTACTTTGACAGGACACTGATAATTTCTTCTTTGATTTTTTCCATAATCTCCGGCGAAATGCTGGCGCGATCGTGAATCAGGACGACTTGCAGGCGTTCTTTGGCGACCACGCCGGATTTTTTTTCGGACATGCCGAAGACTCGTTTCAAGACATCAAGCATTGGCGAACCTCCTTATAGCAAGCCGAAAAGTTTTTTCAGTCGGGCGAAGAAACCTTCCTTTTGCGGCTTGAGGAAAGGCACGTTTTCGCCGCAAATTCTCGCGACGATATTTTTGTACGCTTGACCCGCCTGTGAATCGTTCATTGTGATGACGGGGTCGCCGCGGTTTGTCGCGACAACGACATTTTCGTCGTCGGGAACTTGCCCGATACACACCACGGACAAAATTTCGTCAATGTCGCCCATGTCGAGCATGTCGCCTTTTTCGACCATCTGCGGACGAATGCGGTTGACAATCAGCTTGACGTTTTCCTTGTCGGCGCGACCGAGTTCACCGATGATTTTGTCGGCGTCGCGCACGGCGGAAATTTCGGGCATTGTGACGACGATTGCGGTATCTGCGGCGGCGATTGCGGTTTTGAAGCCCTGCTCAATGCCGGCGGGACAGTCAATTATAATGTAGTCGAATTCGCTCTTCATCTCGTCGCAGAGCTTGATGAGTTGTTCGGGATTGACGGCGGACTTGTCTTTGACTTGCGAAGTCGGCAACAAGTAAAGATTTTCGTACTTTTTATGACGGACGAGAGCTTTTTTGTATTGAACGCGACCGCTTGTCACGTCAACCAAATCGTACAAAATTCGATTTTCCAGACCGAGCAGCAAGTCAAGGTTGCGCAAGCCCGTATCCGTGTCGATAAGCGCGACTTTGTTGCCGCGCATGGCAAGCCCGACGCCGATATTTGCGGTGGTTGTCGTCTTGCCGACGCCGCCTTTGCCGGAAGTGATGACTAAAATTTGGCTCATGAAACGTTTCCTTTCGTAGGGAATAGAACCAGGGATTAGAACGAGTTTGCAATTCCTAATTCCTAACTCCTAATTGCTTTTATCGCGCGACGGGCTCGAAGATGATTCGGTTGTCTTTAATCATGGCGCGTTCGGCTTGCGAAACTTTTTCAGGCTCGTCGGGCGAACGGGCAATGACGTCGGCAATGCGAATTTGCACGGGCATCAACCTGTCCGCGACGACGCAGGCAGTCTTGTCGCCGAAAGCGCCCGCGTGGACGAAACCGCGACACGTACCGCGAATGTCGATTGAGCCGCCCGCGATAACCTGCGCGCCGGGATTGACATTGCCGCAAATGAGCACGGAGCAATTCGCCTTGATTTCTTGACCGCCGCGAACGGTGTGGTTGATGACCATCATCTTTTGCGCTTCCTCGACCGTCTCGCGGAATTTCTGCGACGGAGCTTTGGTCGTCGTGTCGCGTGACGGCGGGGCAAGATTCGGGCGTTTGAGTTCCGTGCTGAAAAGCATTCCGTGCCGGTGGAACATGCGCCGCAAAGCTTCGTTTTGCTCTTCGGCGAAGTAACCTTTCGGCACGAAAACCGTCGTCCCGCGCACGAAAAAGCCGTTGCCCGTTTCGAGCTTGTTGAGCAGGTTCGCTTGCACTGCCTCGAACGTCGCGCCTTTGTCGAAGGTGAGCTGAAGGCCGTACTTGAGACCCTTAATCGTAACTATGTCACTCATTCTGATCACCGCCTGTGAAATAAAAATGATTCCACGTGCATTATACATAATCGCGTTCGACTTGCCAATATTTTTTACAGAAATTTTTCAGGCGTTCGACGTAACTTCGGCGCAAAAAAAAACAGCCGCCCGAAATGTTCGAGCGACCGTGTCGGGAAAATTTTTGTGTCAAAGTGCAGTCAAGCCGAATTGATTTTCAGCGTGACGGCGATAATTGGTCACTGTCGGAAATTCGCGTTGACGTACAAGCAAGCCGAATCGAATTTCAGCGCGACGGCGATAATCGGTCACCGTCGGAAAAAATTTCGCGTCAACGTTCGGGGCAAACCGCTTCGATAAATTCTTTAAGCGTGTCGACTGCCTGTTGAGCGTCGGCTCCTTCGGCAATGATTGTGACTTCCATGCCCGGGCGAAAACCTTTGGCCAGCAACATCATGATACTTTTTGCGTTGACTCTGGAACCGTCGCTTGTTTCGAGATAAATGTTGGACTTAAACCGTTTCGCTTTCTGTACAAACACCGCGCCAGGACGCGCATCAAGGTCGCTTACGAAGGTTGCCTTAGCCTCGCAACGTTGGCCGGCGTGATAAACGAACGGAGTTTGCGTCGTGCCGAAAGTCAAATTCGTGTCCGCCGCGAAGACCGTCGACGAACTCATCACCGCAATCAACAACGCCGTCAAGAAAAGTTTTTTCATGGTGATAGCCTCCTTTGGGCGAATTGTATTTTGCACCGCGGCGAAGGTCAACGGTCACTTTTTGGCGAACGGGCGACAGTTTTTCGCGTCGAACGCTTGATAAGTTTCATTTATATTTTTATGCGTGCCGATTGACTTTGCGAAACAGAAAATCTATAATCGTTGCAATGTCACCGATTTTTTTAAGGAGAGTGTAACTATGGCGAAACCGGTTCAAATCATGGAAACTGTTCTGCGCGACGGGCACCAATCGCTGTGTGCGACACGGATGCGCTATCGTCAAATGGAGCCGATGTTGGCAAGCCTCGACAAAATCGGCTATAAAGCCCTGGAAGCGTGGGGCGGCGCGACCTTCGACACCTGCTTGAGATTTTTGGACGAAGACCCGTGGGAACGCCTCGACAAACTCAAAGCCAACCTTAAAACACCGATTCAAATGCTCCTGCGCGGACAAAATCTGCTCGGCTACAACCACTATTCCAACGATGTCGTCGAAAAGTTCGTTCAGCACGCCTCGGCGCACGGTATCGGCGTTTTCCGCATTTTCGACGCGCTCAACGACGTTCGCAATCTTCGCGTCGCGATTAAAGCCGCGCTCGAATGTCCCGAAAAGCCCGAAGTTCAAGGTTGCCTTGTCTACACGATAAGTCCCGTCCACACCAACGAAAA
Source organism: Selenomonadaceae bacterium (assembly GCA_017479925.1). Lineage (GTDB taxonomy): Bacteria > Bacillota > Negativicutes > Selenomonadales > Selenomonadaceae > Quinella. The sequence continues at coordinate 9,011 of JAFVBP010000209.1, forward strand.
ATTCGTGGAGCTTGCCAAAGAACTGCAGGAGATGGGCTGCCACAGCGTTTGCATCAAAGACATGTCGGGCTTGCTTGCGCCGTACGTTGCCGACGACCTTGTCCGCAAACTCAAGGCCGCGCTTGACATCCCCGTCGAATTGCACACGCACTGCACCAGCGGATTCGGTCATGCGACTTACATCAAGGCGATTGAAGCGGGCGTTGACATTGTCGATTGCGCGTTGAGTCCGTTTTCAAGCGACACGTCCCAGCCGTGCACGGAAACGATTGTTGCAATGCTCCAAGGCACCGAACGCGACACGGGGCTTGACCGCCAGGCAATGACGCCGATTGCGAAACATTTCCTTAACGTCAAAAAGGAACTCATCGAAGAATTCGGCTTGAAAGGCTACTTCGACATCAACGTCAACGTGCTCGACTTCCAAATTCCCGGCGGTATGCTGTCAAACCTCGCCAACCAGCTCAAAGAAGCCGGCATGGAAGACAAATATCAAGACTTGCTCGACGAAATGCCGCGTGTGCGCGCTGACGCGGGTTATCCGCCGCTCGTCACGCCGTCAAGCCAAATCGTCGGCACAATGGCGACCTTCAACGTCATGGCGGGCGAACGTTACAAGATGGTTCCGAACGAATTCAAAGACATGGTTCGCGGCAAATTCGGACGCACGCCCGTGCCCGTCGACCGCGACTTTATCATCAACACGCTCAAAATTCCCGAAGACCAGATCATCGAAGATTGCTCCGTCGAAGACGCCAAAGGTGAAACTTTCGCGCAATTCAAGGACGAAGTCATCAACAAAGGTTTCCTCAACCCGACCGACGAAGACGTTCTGAGCTACGCGCTGTTCCCGCAAGTCGCCGAAGAATTCTTCAAGAAACATTACAAGCAAGTCACCGCTTACAGAAGATAAGCGTTCATCACCTCGAAAAAAAAATTTCCCGTCGAAATTAATCGGCGGGATTTTTTAATGCGTAATGCTTAATGCGCAATGCGTAATGACGACGCGGCGATTGTCTCGTCGACGACCGATTTACCGTTATGACAGGTGGCGAATTTCGCGCAGTTCGGCGGCAAGATTTTCGCGGAGCTTGACGGTCAAGTCATCCAACTCCGTCGCCTCGAAAGCGTAACTGACATGCGACGCGCCCTTGATTCTACTTTCGGCACTGAACACGTCGCCATAAATGTTGTAGTACAGCACGAAATCGCTGCCCGCCGCGAAGTCCGCGTAGTTGACGAGTACGAAGCTGCCGTTGGTGACTTCGACGGGCTTGTCGGGCGAAATGAACAGCTCGAAACCTTCAAGCGTCGCGGGAAAATCGAAAGTCCACGTGTCGATTTTTTTTTCGCGCAAGAAACGGTTAATCGGTTTGTCGCGAACGTCGCGCAGATTTTTCAGCACGTCGGAAAGTTCGGCGTCAATCAACTTTTGGAATGCGGCAAAATCTTCGGTGAAAAAATTCGTCAAACAAAATTCCGTCAAGCCGATGCGTTGACTGAGCTTGAACTCCGCCGTTTCGTCGTGAAAGTAAACCGTCGCCGCGCAGTGAATTCGTTCGTCCGCGCAGGTGAAAAAAATAAATTTGTCGTCGACCGTCGCGAAAATTTTCTTCGTCGCGAAACCGTCAATTTCGTCGGGCAAGTTTTCGGCGAAATGCAATTCCGCCGCTTGAGCAGTCAACTTGCCGATACGCTCATCCGTCATGAAAAATCAGCTCCACATTTTGGCTTTGAGCACGTCGTAATAATTTTTGTCGTCGAATTTGACAATCTGCGCGGTGGCAGTGGACTTGCGAACGACAATTTCGTCGTTGGGCTGGATTTTGTGGCTGACCTGCCCGTCAAGCGTGACAATCACGTCTTGCATTGCGGAAACTTTGATTAAAACTTCGTCGTCTTCGCTGACGACAAGCGGCCGCATTTGAAAGGTGTGCGCACAAATCGGCGTCAACAGCAAGGCGCGAATCGTCGGGTTGAGTATCGGACCGCCCGCGCTCAACGAGTAAGCGGTTGACCCCGTCGGGCTTGACACGATTAAGCCGTCCGCCTTGTAATCCATAAGGTGCGTTTGATTAATGTACAGACCGAGCCGCAACATTCGGGCGACGCCGCCTTTTGAAATGACCACGTCGTTAATCGCGTTGCCGAGAAATTTTTCGCCCAAGTCGTTGCGAACATAGCCGCTCAAAAGCAAGCGACGTTCGACGCGGTATTGTCCCGCCAAAATTTTCGCAAGGCGACCTTCGAGTTCACGCGGCTCAATGTCCGCCAAAAATCCGAGCGTGCCCAAATTAATTCCGCAGACGGGGACATTTTGTTCGCCGAAACGCCGACAGACGCCCAGTAACGTGCCGTCGCCGCCGATTGACAGAGCCATATCGACATGCACGCGTTCGACGCAGGGCAGACCGTATTCTTCCTTGCGGAATTGACGCGCTTCCGTCGCGGGCATGACGAGCCGCACGTTTTTGTTGTTGTAAAAGTTAAAAATTCGGTCGACGATTTCGCCGGCACGCCGCTTGCTCAGGTTCGGGAAAACCGCAAGTTGCATCATGCCCGCGTCGACGCCGAAAACCGTCCCGAAAATATTTTGTCGAGCCATCAGCTTGCCTCCTCGTGAGCTTTGTTGACCACGGATAAAATTTCTGCCGCGAACGTTGACGGGGAATTTTTTCGCAGGTGAGCAAGATATTCGATGTTGCCTTCGGGACCTTTGACGGGCGAAAATGTCAAGCCTTCGACGCCGAAACCGCCTTCAGCCGCGAAATTTAAAATTCGTTCGATAACCTGCGCGTGAACGTTTTTGTCGCGAACGACGCCGTGTTTGCCGACGTTTTCGCGTCCCGCCTCGAATTGCGGTTTAATCAGCGCGACGACTTCAGCCGACGGTTTGAGCACGTCGAAAATCACGGGCAAAACTTTTTCCAACGAAATAAACGCCACGTCAATCGACGCGAAGTCAAGTTCGTCCGAAAAATTTTCCCGCGTGACGTTGCGAATATTCGTGCGCTCCATGTTGACGACGCGACTGTCTTGACGCAATTTCCAGGCAAGTTGACCGTAGCCGACATCAATGGCGTAAACTTTCGCCGCGCCGTGTTGCAACATGCAATCGGTAAAGCCGCCCGTCGACGCGCCGACATCCGCCGCAATTAAGCCGTTCATGTTGATTCGGAACGCGTCCAAAGCTTTTTGCAACTTCAAACCGCCGCGACTGACGAAGGGCATTTCTTCGCCGAGCACGCGAATTTCGGCGTCGACGGCAACCAACGTGCCCGACTTGTCGATTTTGCGACCGTCAACCAGAATTTTGCCCGCCATAATCATCGCTTGAGCACGGGCGCGGCTGTCGAAAAAATTTTTTTCCGTCAACAGCAGGTCAAGTCGTTGTTTCATGTCGTCACCAATCGCAATCAAAAGGCGGCACGGCAATTCTGTCGCGTCGCCTGAATTTTTGTGTGTGAATCAGTTCGTCGAAACTCAATAGTTCGCGTCGTATTTTTTGCCGTCGACAATCAAAGCCGCCTCGCGATATTCGACGTCAACAACGGAAGCAACGGGAAGTTCCTGCCAATTCGGATTGGGTTCTTCGTAGTCCATGTTGGCAATGCGGCGGCCGTAAGCGTCGTAGGACACGCGGCTGACAATGCCGTAATAAACCTTGCCGTTGTCGCGTTTGAAACAAATCGTCGTGATGTCGTAGGTCAAATTCTCGATGCCCGGCGGAACGATTGAGTAATCGCGATACCAGGCAATGGTTGCGTCGCGACCCTTTTGACTGTAATTCATGCGGAACATCGCGCTGAACGTGACTTCGCTGCGATTTTCGTTCATGGAAGCGATCTTCACCGAATCCGTGTCGAAGAAAATCTCGTTGTCGTTCTGGTCGGTGTAAATCTGTTGCCAGTTCGCCGCCAAAACCGTCGACGCGCACATCATTGCGACGAGCAACGTCAGTGCAAAAAGTTTCTTCATGCCAAACCAACTCCTTAAAATTTTTGGGGTATGTAACTTCGTGTTTGCGTATTCGCCGCACGTGACGGAAATCCTTTCGACGCGATTAATTTTGTCGCTCAATCAAATACTGCACAAGTTCGCGCAGAAAATTCGCTTCGTCGCCGAAATATCGCAGGGCGTCCATTGCCTCATCAACCGCCGCTTGCGCGTGATGTTTCGCCTCGTCAATGGAAGTCAAGCTGACGAAGGTCGCCTTGTCGTTTTTCTCGTCGGAACCTGTCGCCTTGCCCATGATTGTTTCGTTGCCGGTCACGTCCAAAATGTCGTCGGTTATTTGAAACGCCAAGCCGAAAGCGTCTGCGTAACGGGTGAGTTCGTTGAGTTTTTTTGCCGATGCCTCCGCCAACAATGCGCCCGAACGAATCGCGGCACGGAACAGCGCGCCCGTCTTGCCAAGGTACATGAGCTTGAGCGTCGGCAAGTCAATTTGTGAACCCGTCGAGTGCAAGTCAATCGATTGTCCGCCGACCATGCCCGCCGCGCCCGCCGCAGTTGAAATTTCTTCAAGCACGGCAAGTAAAATCGTAGGTTGCACGTTCGGTTGACGGATTATCACCTCGAAAGCCAAAGTCAACAGCGCGTCACCGGCAAGAATCGCCGTCGCTTCGCCGAAAACTTTGTGATTCGTCAATTTTCCGCGCCGCCAGTCGTCGTTGTCCATTGCGGGCAAGTCGTCATGAATCAGCGAGTAAGTGTGAATCATTTCAATCGCGCTTGCCACTTTGATGAATTTTTCGCCGTCGGAGCCGGTCGCATCCGCCGCCGCCATCAAAAGACACGGTCGAAGTCGTTTGCCGCCCGCCATAAGGCTGTATTCCATTGCCTGTTTCAAGTTTTCGTCAAGCGATTTGGTGCGGCGCAGTTCTTTGACCAAATCGGACTCGACAAGCTTGATGCGTCGCTTCCACTGTTCCTTGAACATGATTGTTGAATCCCCCACGATAAAAATTTTCCGACCGCCCGAAAAAAAAACCGGACTCGGCGTCCGGCAGAAAAATTTACTTTGAAATTGCTTCAAGGATTCCGTTCACGAATCGACTCGAATCGTCGGTGCCATACTTTTTCGCCAACTCAACCGCCTCGTTTATGGCGATGACTTTCGACAGCGGCGGCTCGACGAATCGCATTTCGTAGACGGCAAGCCGCAAGATATTTCTGTCCGCTGCCATAAGTCGCGGAAGTTGCCAGCCCTGCTTCAAATGCGCCGAAATAATTTCGTCAATTTCGCCAAGGTGCGCCCGCGTGCCTTTGACCGTCGCGTCAATGTACGCGAAATCTTTTTGGCTCGTCAACTTCGGATTGTCGTCGAACATTGTCTTGACCGCCAAATCTTCGTAAGCGGAACTGTCTTCACCTTCGGCGGCGAAATTAAAATCCAGCTGAAACAACGCCTTAAACGCTGCGTCTCGTGCAAGTCTGCGGCTCATAAATTCGTCCTTCCGTTACCAACGCTGAATTCTTTCGGGTAAAATTTCGTCGAGCTTGTTGATGAGCTTGTCGACAAGGTCGTCTTTGCTGTCGAAACGCGAGCCGACAAACAGCCCGATAAGCCCGCACAGCACCACAAATATCGTGTTGAAAAAGCCGAACAGCAAAATCGCCACGCCCGTAATCACGCCGAGGATAAAGCCGACTTTGCGCGTCGGGTACGTTTCAAAGCAGTCGATGAAAAATTTTTTGACGCCTTCGAGTATTTCGCTCATGTTGGTCATGTCGTTCACCGCCTACCTGACGCGCCGTTTCGCGGGCACGACTTTCTTTATCTGTTGAACTTTAACGTCGACGGGCACGTAAAATTCCACGCCGGCAAGTTCGCGCAACTCGTTGTTAATCGCCTTGTCCGCCGCTTCGCTGACTTTCGGCGCGCTGTAACCTTCAGCCAAAGTCAACGTCAAATTTATCCTGAGCGGGTTTGCTTCGGAAAATTTTTCGACGACGACTTGTGATTCGCTTATGCCCGCGATCGATTTCAATGCACGCTCCGTCAATTTTTCAACGACGGAAAAGTCCGCATGGACAAGACCGAAGTCCGTTCGCTTGAGCAAAAACGTTCCGCTCGACCGTCGCGCCGCCGATATCGATATCGTTTTCGTTTTCCCGATGATTTTGCGTATCAGATCTTTAAACATGTCGGCACCTCAAACGACGCGTTTGTCGCGCTCAAGAATTGCATGGGTCACTTCTTCGACCGTCACTTCCACGGGCACTTTCGGCAACTGCAAGGTCGTCAAAAGTGCTTCGTCGACGGCGGCAACTGCGGCTTCGCTGACTTTCGGCGCGCTGAAACCTTGACTGAGCACTATCGCGAGTCGAATTTTTATCGGCATGTCGCCGCTTTGTTTGTACACTGCCGCCGACGCGTCACGCACGCCGCTGATTGTGATTGCCGTACGTTCGACGACGCCGATTATCGCGTTGACTGCAACTTTAACTTCGCCGGGTTTGCCGACTTCCAAATGAATTGTGCCCGACGCCGCCGTCAAGTCGGTGCTTTTTGAACGCGAAAAAACCGCCGTCCAAAGAATCACGCCGGCAACGGTCATTATCGCGATTGCAATCAACGTTTCGTCACGCGCAATCAAAAACTGCAGTTCGCTTTGCCAAAGCTTTTCGGGTATCAGTTTCAGACACACGCCCGCGCAGATTGCCAGCACGGTCAACACTGCGGGAATGTAAAAAAGTAATATCAGGCGTCGAATTATACCCATAAAACTTCTTCACCTCCCGCAAGTTCCGAAAATTCGAGCTGACTCAACGTACGCGCAACTCTTCGGGCTTTTCATCGTCTTCGGGGAAATGGACACCCTGCACGTGCACGTTGACTTCGACGACCGACAAGCCCGTCATGGTTTCGATGGCTTTTTTGATGTTTTCCTGCGCGGCAAGAGCGACGTCCGGAATTCTCGCGCCGTATTTGACGATGATGAACAGGTCAACGGCAGCTTCGCGTTCGCCGACTTCGACTTTGACGCCTTTGGAGAAGTTTTTGCGACCGAGCATTTCGGCAATGCCGCCGACGACGCCGCCGCTCATGCCCGCGATGCCGTCGATTTCGGTAGCCGCAAGACCCGCAATGATGCTGACAACTTCGTCCGCAATTTTAATCGCGCCGAGTCCCGAATCGTTTTTGATCAGATCTTTTTCGTTATCCATGGATGATGTACCTCCTAACGTAATAATGGCGTTTGCCATTTCGGCTTGAATTATTCGCCGCAGTGTAAAATTTCCCTGCCGCCGTCAAAAAATTTCTGCAAGTGAAGTTCAAAGTCCGCCGACCGCTTTAAAAGTGCACAAACAATTTTCGCGATTGACATTGCCGACAGCTGTAATGTTGTCGCCGCGAACTGAAATTTTCGTGTAAACAAAAATCCCTCTCGTGAAGACGAAAGGGATTGCTAAACTTATCGTATTCAATTGCTGTCGACGTTTCTGAGACTTCGTAAATTGCGCCGTCACTGCGGCAAAAAAGTTTAGACTTTGAATTTCTTGACTTCCTGCTGAAGTTCGCCTGCCATACGAGCAAGGTTGGTACTTTCACCTGCGATTTCGTGAACGGAGGCGGTTTGCTCTTGAGTAGCGGCACTGACGGTTTCGGCTTCTTCGGCGGCGGTTTTACTGGCTTCACCGATAGTGCGTACATTTTGAACAATTTGTTCGCCGTTAACCGCCATGTCGCGTGTTGAACTCGAAATTGTCTGCATTTGATCGCTTACTTGTTCCACAATGCCGGTAATTTTTCTGAAAGCCGCGCCCATGGAAATGATGTTTTCGGCTCCGACTTTGAACGATTCGCCGCCGACTTCCATATCTTTAATGGCTTTGTCGGTATCTTCTTGAGTTATCTTGATCAAGTCGGAAATTTTTTGAGCGGCTTCCTTACTGGATTCGGCAAGTTTACGAACTTCGTCGGCGACGACGGCGAAACCTTTGCCGGCTTCACCTGCGCGGGCAGCCTCAATGGCAGCGTTCAAAGCAAGCAAGTTGGTTTGTTCGGCAATGCCGCTTATCGTGCCGACGATTTGCCCGATTTGTTTGGAGTTTTCGCCGAGAGTCATAACGGAATTGGTCGTTTGTTGCGAAGTGCGTTCAATGGTTTTGATTTGCTCAATGGCCTGTTGAAGAGTAACTTCGCCTTCGCGAGCGATATCGGAAGCTTGACGACTTTTATCGGCAGCTTGAGCGGCGTCGGAAGCCATTGATTGAATTGATTCGTTGAGATGTTCAATGGCTTGTGATGTGGCGTTGACGGCGTCGAGTTGTTGAGCGGTACTTGCGGCAACGCGAACGATAGATTGAGCGACTTGAGTGGCGGCAAGCGAAGATTGTTCGGTCGTGGCGTTTAATTCCTCAGCGGAACCCGACAAACTTTCTGCCGAAGAATTGACCGAATGCATAACTTTGGAGATATTTTTGCGCATTTCGATAACGGCACGGGCAAGCAATCCGAGTTCGTCGGAAGAGTTCACTCTTGAAGGTCTTTCACGGAAATCGCCTTGCGACAGGAGGCGCATCTCTTCCATCATGACGGCAAGCGGGCTCATGATTTTGTTGACGGTAAACCAAATGCCCGCAGAAATGAGCAAAAGCAGAATCACGGAAATAACTGCCATAATGTGGAGCACATTGGCAACGGGCGCGAAAAGTTCGTCTTCGTAAGCAACGGTCGCCATTCCCCAGCCGGTTGACTTAATGGGCGTGTAGAAAGCAACAAGTTTGTCGCCGTCAGAAGAAACAAAGCGGAAAACGCCGTCAGAACCGCTTAACATTTTTTGACCAAGTTCGACAAGAGACGGGGCCGACTCTTCCAAAATATTTTTCTTCATAATGGCGTTGTCGTCGGGATTAACGATGTAGACGCCTTCTTTTGAAACGAGCAGACTGTAACCTTGTTCGCCAAGTTTGCAAGCTTGAACTTTATCCATGACGGATTGAACGTAAATGGCAGCCAATATCATGGCAACGGGTTTGCCGGAATTGTCACGCGCAACGGCAATGGAATTGACGATGATCTTGCCGGTAGCTTGAGAGACGACGGGCGACGACATGAAAGAATCTTGCGTGCCGGTCATGGTCTGTTTGTACCAAGCTTTGTCGGCATTGTGCATTTCTTTAAAGCCGCCGGAGGTTTCACCGTAAAGGACGCCCGAACCGTCAAACGGTCCCCAACTTACGCTGTCGACCACGCCGGGATAGCGTTGTTTCATCAAGTCGTAACGATAGACGTTGTTTTGATTGAGCAACTCGGCATTTAAGGTTTTCGCGATGGGATTGGAAGCGGTCTCGGCAGTTTCAAGCATGCGTTTATCAAGCCACTCGCTTACACCTTCGCCGACTTCAATCGTGTTGCGGGTACTCGAACTTAAAATTTGAGCTTCAAATTCGGACTTGACGTAGTTGAAAATAACCGTCGCCAGCAAAATAAGCCCGACAGCAACGGTAGGAATGACAAGCAACAATATCTTACTTTTGACAGATGTATTGTTCACCGTAACCCTTCCTCTGCAACGTTTTCGATACATGATAACAAATAAGCACTTGTTGGTAAAGTATATCGGTCAAGAAAAAATTGTAACGGTCGTTCACTGAACGGAATAAAATTTTTGGCAAGCTTGCCGTCAATGTCGACGATCGACGCACAACTCAAAGCGAAAATCGACGCAACAAAAAATCCCGCCGTTGCCGACGGGAAAAATTTTATTCGTAATGACCGCGGCAAGCAATAATGTACAAATAACCTTGCTCGTCGATGTCATAAACCAGACGATTGAGGTCGTCAATACGGCGACTGTAACCGTCACGATGAAGAAGTTTTTCGGGTTTGCCGATACCCGTCATTGCGCCGTTGCGTTCAATGTCTTTGATTAGCGCGTTGATTCGGCGGAGCGTCTTTTTGTCTTCCGACTGCCATGCAACGTAATCTTCCCAAGCTTTGTCGTCCCAACGCTTATTCATCGTCGTCAACCTCAATCAGCTCGTGTTCCGTCCACCGACCGGCTTTGACGTTGGCAATACGCCTGTCAATTTCGGCCAAATAGTGTGCATTGCGCAAAGCTTTGAAGATGTCGACGCCCTTTCCTTCGGCAAGCTGTTTGTCGAGTTCGGCTTTGAACAGCGTCAATTCACGCGGCGCAAAATTTATCGGTTTGCTTAAGTCGAGGTTTTCTTGATTGAGCGTTTGAGTTTCGGACATGTTATCGCCTCCTTGCGATCAAAAGTTTTTTCGCGACGGTCAGCATGAGCTTGATTCGGTTGAGTTGGTTAACTTCGGAACTGCCCGCGTCGCAGTCAATCGCTACGACATTGACGTCGTCGAAGTTTTCGCGCAGAGTGTGCATGACGCCTTTGCCGGTGATTGCGTTCGGCATACAGGCAAATGGTTGTAAACACACGATATTTTTGACGCCGTCGTCAATCAGCTTGACCATCTCGCCCGTCAAGAACCAGCCTTCGCCTGCAAGGTTGCCCGTGCTCACGAAACGGCTTGCAAGTTTGGCGGTGTATTTAATCGGGTGCGGTGCGCGGAAGTGTTTCGACTCTTTGAGCGCGTTTGACATCGGGCGACGGAAAAATTCAATCAGCGCAATGAACATTTCGGCGAAAAGTTTATCGCGGTAACTGCCGCCGAGAAGTTCGCGCTTGACAATGGCATCGTGCGCCACGTACAAGAAAAAGTCCGTGAAGTCGGGTAAGATGACTTCCGCGCCTTCGTCGGCAAGCACGCGTTCCAAAAAATTATTCGCGACGGGGTGATATTTAACCAGAATTTCGCCGACAATGCCGACTTTCGGCTTGCGAAGATTTTCGTCAATCGGTATGGCGTCGAAGCGGCGGACAATTTCGCGAACGTTGCGGCGGAACGTCAAATAATTGCCGTCAACCAAGTCCGCCTTCGCAAGCGTCATGCACTCGTCGAAAAGTTTATCGGTTTCGCCGCGACGAAGTTCGTAAGGACGCATACGGTTTGAAACGTTCTGCAACAAGTCGCCGTAGACGGAAGCTTTAATCGCGTCCATCAAACAATCGCGGCTCAGCTCGAACGCGTCCGTTTCGTCGGGCAAGCCGTAGCAGGCGAAGACGGGCACTTGACCGAAGCCCGCGTATTTCAACGCACGACGCAACACGCTGATATAATTCGTCGCACGACACGCGCCGCAGGTTTGGAATAAAATTATCGACGTGTTGTCGGGGTCGCACAAGCCCGATTTCAACGCCGCCAACATTTGACCCGCAACGACAATCGCGGGGTAACACATTTCGTTATTAACGTAGCGAAGTCCCAAATCGATTGCCGCCTTGTCGGGCAGCGCGGGTATCAGCACGCGATAACCGTATTTGTGCAGGACGGTTTGAACCAGATCAAAGTGAATTGGTGCCATTTGCGGCGCAAGAATCGTGTGGCGTGATTTACAATCGGCGGTGAAATGCGGTCTGTCGGGAAATTTTTTCGGCGAATACGCGACGGGCTGTCTCCGTTTCAATGCCGCCAAAAGTGAACGCAGGCGAATTCGTGCCGCGCCGAGGTTTGACACTTCGTCAAGCTTGATCATCGTGTAAATGCGCCCGTGCGTCTCCAAAATTTCTTTGACTTGTTCAATCGTCAGCGCGTCAAGTCCGCAACCGAATGAACTCAACTGAATCAGCGTTACGTTCGGATGTTCCGCCGCGAACTGTGCCGCGTGATAAAGTCGTGCGTGATAGCTCCACTGGTTGACGACGGAAATTTTCGGCGCGTCAACGGGCACGTGATAAATCGAGTCTTCCGACAGAATCGGCAAGCCGTATGACTGAATCATTTCCGCGATGCCGTGATTGATTTCGGGGTCGATGTGATACGGTCGCCCGACGAGCAAAATCGCATGTTCGCCCGTGCGTTCAAGCCGCGACAAAAGTTCGTCGCCGAAATTTTTCACGTCGCGACGATAACGCTCAAGTTCAGCCGACGCCTTGTCGACGGCAACTGAAATTTCACGAGACGAAACGCCTTCGGAAGCAAACTCTTCGACGAGGCGTTTTTTTAATTTCGTCATGTCGTGCACGGGCAGAAACGGTTGCATGAACTTGACGCCGCGCTCGCGCAGGATGTCCATGTTGTTGCGAATGTTTTCCGCGTAGCTTGCGACAATCGGGCAGTTGTAAAAATTATCCGACCGCGTGTCGAAATTGTACGGCGCACACGGATAAAAAATCTTCGTGATGCCGCGCTCAACCAAGTCCATAACGTGCCCGTGCGCAAGTTTGGCGGGATAACACAGCGAATCCGACGGAATTGTCGCAAGACCTTTGTAATAAATCTGCGCGGACGATTTACTCGACAGCTCGACGCGATAGCCCAGCTCCGTCAAAAACGTGTGCCAAAACGGATAATCTTCGTAAATGTTCAACGTGCGCGGAATGCCGATTGTGCCGCGTGACGGATTTTCCAGCGGCTGATAATCGAAAACGCGACGGTATTTGTAAGCGTAAGCGTTCGGAATTTCGGCTTGAGTTTTCGGTCGCCCGCCGACGCCGCGCTCACAACGGTTGCCCGTGAAATATTTGCCGCCGTCAGGAAATTTCTGCATCGTAATTAAACAGTTGTTGCCGCAACGTCCGCAGCGGTAGCTTTTCGTGACAACGTTGAAATTTTCCAACGCGTCA
>JAFVBP010000210.1 GCA_017479925.1 Selenomonadaceae bacterium
GCGAGACAAAATGCTTGAACTTATCGCGACGGGCAAAGTTTTGTTTCCGCCCGACGGCAACGGACGACCCGCGTACAAGCGACACAAGAGCGAAGTCCGTTCGGAGACGAAACCTTTCGGCACGCTTCTTGACACGCAACTCAACACGGCGGCGACGCGTGAACTTCGCGAAATTTTCGGCGCACAAGTTTTCGATTACCCGAAGACCGTCAACTTGATTCGCCAACTTATCGAACAGGCGACGGACGCCGAATCAATCGTGCTGGATTTCTTCAGCGGTTCGGCGACGACCGCGCAGGCAGTCATGGAACTCAACGCTTCCGACGGCGGGCACCGAAAATTCATCATGATTCAGTTGCCCGAAGAGACGCCCGACAAGTCCGAGGCACGCCGCGCAGGTTACAAGACGATCTGCGACATCGGGCGCGAACGAATTCGACGTGCGGGCGACAAACTCAAAGCGGCTCACCCGACGCTTGACACGGGCTTTCGCACGTTCAAAGTCGACGAATCAAACTTCGCGGAGTTGCCCGAAAAAATCACGCAGACGACGTTGGCGGGTCTTGTCGAGAACATCAAGCCCGACCGCGACGCGTGGGATTTACTCTTCGGCGCGCTGCTTGACATGGGCTTGACGCTTGATCTGCCCGTCACGAGCGAACGACTTGACGGCTTCGAGATTCTGCGTTACGGCGACGAAATTCTTGCGTGCTTCGACAAAAACATTCCGCCCGAAATTTTTAACGAGCTGGCAAGTCGCAAGCCGCGCAAGTTGATTTTTCGTGACGCGTCGTTTAGAAATTCGGCGGAGAAACTCACCGCGATTAAACGTTTCAACGAGCTTGGCACGGAGGTAAAAGTCCTGTGAAATTTCAATTCACGCACCAACAGTTTCAGGCGGACGCGGCGAATTCGATTTGCGACGTGTTCAGCGGACAGCCCAAGCCGAACGAATTCCGCTTGACACGCGACGACGAAGTTGTTATCGGGTCGAACGCGGACATTTCGTTGACGGACGCAGACATTTTGCGAAACCTGCGCGCCGTGCAAAATCGAAACGGTCTGCCTTTGAGCGCGACGCTTGACGGGCGAAATTTTTCCGTCGAGATGGAGACCGGCACGGGCAAGACTTACACTTACATCAAGACAATGTACGAACTCAATCGTCGTTACGGCTGGCGCAAGTTTATCGTCGTGGTGCCGAGCGTGGCGATTCGCGAAGGCGTCAAGAAAACTTTCGAGGTCACCGCCGAACATTTCGCCGACGAATATCACGCACGGATTCGGCATTTCGTCTACCGTTCGAGCAACCTTGAGCGGATAAAAAGTTTCGTCGACGGCGCGGGGATTTGGGCGATGATTGTCAACGTGCAGGCTTTCGGGGCACGGTCAGCCGACGCCCGCCGCATGTTGCACGAGCTTGACGAGTTTCAAAGTCGCGTGCCGATTGACGTTATCGCGCAGGTTCGCCCGATTGTGATTGTCGACGAGCCGCAGTCGGTCGAAGGCGAAGTTGCCGCGCAGAAAATCGGCGACTTCAAACCGCTGATGATTTTGCGATATTCGGCGACGCACAGGAAACTTTACAACTTGGTTTATCGGCTGGACGCGCTGGAAGCGTACAAGCGACGCATGGTCAAAAAAATCGCGGTCAAAGGTCTTGAGATTCGCAACGACGCCGCGACGGGCTACGTTTTCTTCGAGCGCGTCAACCTGTCGAAAAAAAATCCGACGGCGACGGTGACTTTCAACCGCAAGACTGCCAAAGAAATCAAGCGCGTCACGAAGAAACTTCGCGTCGGCGACAACCTTTACAAGCTGTCGGGCGGCATTGACGCTTACCGAAACTTTATCGTCACGGCGATTGACGGCGCGGACAAGTCGCTTGAGTTTCTCAACGGGCGAAAACTTTTCGTCGGACAAACCTTCGGCGACGCGAACGAGGAGGCTTTCCGCCGAGTTCAGATCCGCGAAACGATTCAATCGCATTTGGAGCGCGAACGTCAACTTTACGGTCAAGGCATCAAAGTTCTGTCGCTGTTCTTTATCGACGAGGTTGCCAAATATCGTGCGGACGACGGGCGCGGTTTGTACGCCGAAATTTTCGAGCAGGAGTACGCCGACGCCGTGAAAAATTTCGTGACGGACGCGACTCACCAAAAATATCTGCAGTCGATTGACGCGAAGTCGACGCACGCGGGTTATTTTTCCGTCGACAAAAAAAATCGCCCGAATTCGGACGACGTTGACGCTTACGATTTAATCATGCGCGACAAGGAGCGGCTTTTGGACATGCGCGAGCCGGTGCGGTTCATCTTTTCGCATTCGGCTTTGCGCGAAGGTTGGGACAATCCGAACGTCTTTCAAATTTGCGCGCTCAAGCAGAGTTCGAGCGACATTCGGCGGCGGCAGGAAGTCGGTCGCGGCATGCGGCTTTGCGTCAATCAAGACGGCGAGCGGCAGGAAGATCGCGACGTGAACGTTTTGACCGTCGTCGCCAATGAAAGTTACGAGACGTTTGCGGCGGGACTTCAAACCGAAATTGCCGAGGCGGTCGGGCGTCCCTTGCTTGTCGAGTCAAACTTTTTCGTCGACAAGAAACTTGCGGGTCACACCGTCGACGAAAATTTGTCGCGCAAGATTTACAACGCGCTTGTCCGCCGCGATTATCTGGACGACGATTGCCGCTTGACGGAAAATTTTTTCAACGCCGTGGACGGCAACACGGTTTCTTTCGGCGACGAACTGAACTGTTACCGTGACGACTTGCTGAAACTTTTGGCGGGCGTCGGCGGTCACGATTACGAAATTGAAAACGCGCAGGACGCCGAAGTCACGGTTACCGCTGACGCGACGAAATTTAACGCGAAGAATTTTCAAGAACTCTGGTCGCGAATCAGCCGCAAGACTTCCTGTCGATTGGACTTCGATTCGGCGGATTTTGTCAAACGGGCAGTCGACGCGCTCAACAAAAGTCTGCTGATTCCCGAAACGAAAATTTCCGTCGCACACGGCACCTTGACGAACAACGGGACGTTCGAGCAAACGGTAAACGGCACCCGTGACGCGAAAGTTACAATCACGTCGACGAACGCGCAAGTTGACTTGGTCGGCAAGTTGGTTTCGGCGACGGGCTTGACGCGTCGGGACGTGACGGCGATTCTTCAACGCATCGACAGCAAAACTTTCGACGGCTTCGGTCGCAACCCCGAACAATTTCTGTCGGAGGCAACGCGAATCATCAACGTCGCGAAGTCCGCGCAGATTGTCGACAATGTCACTTACACGCCGCTTGACGAATGCTACGACGCGAAAATTTTCTTCGTCGAACGCAAAGGTCGGCTCAACAGCAACGCGATTGCCACCGCGAAGAACGTTTACGATTATTTGATTTACGATTCGGGCGTCGAAAAAAAATTTGCCGCCGACATGGAGGCGGACGCGAAAGTTTCCGTTTACGCGAAGTTGCCGCGAGATTTTCTGATTCCGACGCCGATTGGCGATTACAATCCCGATTGGGCGATTGTTTTCGGCGATAAGATTTTTTTCGTCGTCGAAACGAAAGGCAGCGTTGACCCGAATCAACTGCGCGGCACCGAGAATTTCAAGATTGACTGCGCACGCAAACATTTCGCGGCTTTGGGCAACGAGGTCGCCTTTGAGTTCGTCGACAGTTACGCCACGCTTGTAAAAAAAATCAGCTTACATGCGACAGTGACGGCTCCGAAGTAACGTGACGTTTTCGCAAAAAAAAATCCCCGTTCGTTTGAGCGGGGAAATTTTTTTATCCGATTGAGTTTCGGCTCTGCTTGAATCGAAAGACACCCGCGCCGAGTTTGGGCGCAATTTTTTTGTACGCGTCGAAGTCCGCCGAAAAATCTTTGCCGTCGATTGCGTCGCGGTAAAGTTTGACGACTTGCGCGGTACGTTCGGGCGAAAAGTTTTGCGCTTCGATACGCAACGCCGCCGGCACTTTTAAAAAGTGCACAAAAAATTTGGCAGACCGCCTTGCAACTCAAACGTTGTCGCTACGCCTCAACGTTTGCAAAAAAATTAACCGCCAGCACTTTTAAAAAGTGCACAAACAATTTGGCAGACCGCCTCGCAACTCAAACGTTGTCGCCGCGTCTTAACGCTTGCAAAAAAATTAACCGCCACATTGTGACGGCTCCGAATATTTCAGCCGATTGAGTTTCGGCTCTGCTTGAATCGAAAGACACCCGCGCCGAGTTTGGGCGCAATTTTTTTGTACGCGTCGAAGTTCGCCGAAAAATCTTTGCCGTCGATTGCGTCGCGGTAAAGTTTGACGACTTGCGCGGTTTGTTCGGGCGAAAAGTTTTGCGCTTCGATACGCAACGCCGCCGCTCCGAAAAATTTTTCGACGTACGGCAACAGACACAGTTCCCGCCCGAAAAAGATGTGCCAACGCTTGAATTGGTCGACGCGCAGGGAGTGAACTTCGCCCGCCTCGTCGACAAGCGCGAAATGTCGATTGAGTTCGTCGGGCGTCGAAAATTCGTCGTAGCCGCGCAGGTACAGTTTGGCGAAGTCGTGATCGCAAATCATTGACTCCGTCGCGCCGTGAACGATGACTTCAATCGGCAGCGGCGACCGTTCAACCAGACTGCGAATCTGCGCGAAACTCAGTTCGAGCGACGCGGTTGCCTGCGTGACGCCGAGACTTTGCAAAAATTCAGCCGCGACAGGATTGAACAGGTTAAACGACACGTCAGCGACAATCGGCGCATCCGTCAGTTCACGAACGAGTTTCAGCGTGCCGAGGTTGCCGACAATCACGCCGTCGAAGTTGATTTCGGTTGCCCGCGTGAAAAATTCCGCAAGTTCAGCGCAGTCTTTATCTTTGCAGGTTCGCGGCGTCGACAGGACAATTTTCTTGCCCGCGGCGTGAACGAATTCGACGGCGGATTTCAGCGCGTCAATCGATTGCGGCTTGTCGGGACGGAAAATTTCACCGCCGACGTAAACAATATCGGCACCCGCAGAAATTGCCGTACGTGCGTTGTCGACGGTCGCCGCTCTGACCGCAAGTTTCGGCTTTGCGTGACCGTCAATCGCCCGTTCGGAGGCGAAAATTTCTTTGACAGCCGCGTCGTCGAAATTGGCTTCGACAACTGCGCGGGAAAAAATTTTCGGTTCGCGTTCGCCCGTCAAGCCGATATCGCGAACGGTCGGTTTGCCGAAAGCAAAAGTCGTCGTGAAGTCGCGCACGCGATTTTCGTACAATTCGGCGAAAATTTCTTCGTTGACGCTGTAGCCCGTCGGGTCAGCAATGTACGCGTCGATTTCGCGGCGATACGTCGAGACCAGTCGGCGAACGAATTCGGGCGGACGCATGCGACCTTCGATTTTGAAACTCGTGACGCCGGCTTGAATCAAGTCGGGAATATTGCGAAACATGCACATATCGTTAAGCGCAAGCTTGCAGGAAAAATCGTCGAGCACTTCGCCCGTGTCTTCGTCGACGAATTTGTACGCCCAACGGCAAGGTTTCATGCAACGCCCGCGGTTGCCGCTCTGCCCGAAAACAACGCCCGAATGAATGCACTGCCCGCTTTCGGCAAAGCACATATCGCCATGCATGAAATATTCGACTTCGATACCCGTGCGCGCTTTGAGCAGCGACACTTCCGTCAAGCTGAGTTCGCGCCCGACGACGACGCGGGTTATCCCGAAAGTTTTGAGCAGTTCAATCGTGCGGAAATTGTGCGTATTCATCATAACTGACGCGTGCATCGGGATTTTGACGCCGAGCTTGCGCACGAGATTGATAACCGCCAAATCCTGCACCAAAATCGCGTCGGGCTGAATTTCGTCGAGGAACGCCAAAAATTTTTCGAGCGGGTCAAGTTCCTCCGTGCTGATTAAGTTGTTGAGCGTGACGTAAATTTTCACGTCGCGGCTGTGAGCGAAATCAATCGCGGCTTTGAGTTCGTCGTTGCTGAAATTAAAATCCGTGCGGTGAACGCGCATGTTGAATGCTTTTCCGCCGAGATAAACGGCGTCGGCACCCGCGTTAACGGCGGCTTTGAGCGCGTCGAAACTTCCCGCAGGCGCAAGCAGTTCAACGGATTTTTTGGTCAACGTCATAGAAAGTCTCCTTCAGAAATGAAACGTCGGCTTGTAATTGCTCTGCATTGCCGAACGACAGTAATCGCGCCAAACTTCGCGATAAATTTTCTCAAGCCCGCGAATGTAACGTTCGGCGTCCATTAACGCGGATTTTTGCATGTGTTCGCGCAAACCGACATGATACGCCGCGACAAGCTCCTTGCGTCGGGCAAGCTGTGCGGCTTTTTTGATGTAATCCATCGGGCTGTGAGCAATCAACTCCGCCATGTCCGCCGCCGTCAAAATCGACGCGCTGAACCGCGAGCCGTGCGTTTTGCCGCGAAGTGTCAACACGGGCACGCCCATGTAAAGAGCCTCACAAGTCGTCGTGCCGCCCGTGTACGGAAAGGTGTCGAGCGCAACGTCAATGTCGCGGTACTGTTCGAGATAATCGGCACTGTACGGGCGAAGTTCCACGCGGTTGAGCGGAAAACTCATCTTCGTCAACTTTTCGCGGACAAGTTCGCGGCCGTCGTCGAGACTGCAAATTTTGCTTTTGAGAATCAGGCGCGACTTCGGCACCTGGTCAAGAATCGCCCGCCACACGTAAAGCAAACTTTCGCTGACTTTGGCGAAGTTGTTAAAGCTGCCGTAAGTAATGAAGTCGTTTTTCAAAATCGGTGCGCGAAGTTCGGGCGCGGGCATTTCACGAATCAAACCCGGCGCGTAACACAAATTGCACGGTTCGACGCGAAGAATTTTTTCCAGAAACGCCGACGGAAGTTTTTCGGGCGAACAAACTTTGTCGGACAAAAAATAATCCACCGTGCCGAGACCGGTCGTCGCCGTGTACCCGATGCCACAAATTTGCACGGGCGCGGGCTTATGCGCAAGAATCGGCAGACAACTGTTTTGCGAATGCCCCGACAGGTCAACCAAAATGTCAACGCCGTCCTCGTCGATAATTTTCGCGGCGGTCAAGGCGTCCTTGCCGATGAGTTCGCGCCAACCGATTTTGTACGACTTGAGCTTTTCGGTGACGAAATCTTTTCTGCCCGTGCTGTAACAGGTCACGGAAAAATTTTCGGCGTCGTAATCCTCAAGCAGCGGCGGCAAAAAGTTCGCCATGACGTGTTCGCGGAAGTCGGGCGAAATATAACCGATGTGCAACTTTTTTTCCGGATCGGGATTAATTTTGTCGTGCGGGAACGGCGGCACCTTCGCGAAGAACGAATCAAATTTTTGCGCGAGTTCCTTTGACTGGTTGGCGGACATTTCGCGGTAATTGCGCAGAAACAAATGTTTCGAGTACAGTTCGGCGGCGCGGTCGTTTTGGTCGGTCAACGTGCAGGCCTCAAGCAGTGCGTCGGCGGCGCGTGCGGGTTCGCCCGCCAAATACAGCCCGTTCGAGATCCAGCACAGTGCCTTGAACAAAATCGCGTTCGTGATGAAAAATTCTTTGTCGAGCCGCTTTTTCTGTGCAACGTCGTCGGCTGATTTCTGTCGCCGAGCCGCCGCGAATTGCCGATTGAATTCTTTGAGCTTGTCGGTCAGCTGATTTAATTTCGCGTGTGCGTCGGCAATGACGGCTTCGAGGATTTTAATCTGCGCTTTGAGCTTGAGCCGTTTGACGGCGACGCCGCCCAAGACAAGTCGCCCGCGCAGGTTGTTCACGTCCACCGACAACGAATATTGCGCAAGGTTTTCCGCTTCGTCGACGTTGTCAAGGTAAAGTGTCGCTTCCGCCATAATCGCGAGTCCTTCGGCGGAATTCTTGTCAACTTCAAAAATTTCACGAGCGACGGCACGCATTGAGCGAGGGTCTCCGCTTGCCGAAAATTTTTCCGCCAGCGTCAGCCAGTCCAACATTTTGTCGTTCATGAAATGCCTCCCGCGTTAAAAACAATTTCAGCAAATAATAAACCAAACACGCCGCAAAGACAAGCCGCGCAAAAAAATATGCCGCCCGCGTCGACGGCACAAAATTTGTCACTCGGTCAGTAATTTGGCTTGAACGTAAATCGACTTCGTAAGGCTGTCGAATGTCGCGCCGATTCGTTCACGCCGTCGAAAATGTTGCCCGTCGACGGCATGAAATTTGTCACTCGGTCAACAGTTTGGCTTGAACGTAAATGGCGCACTCAAGGCGTTTCTTTTGGATTTCGCAACCGACTTCGTAAGGCTGTCGAATGTCGCCGTGAAACAAGTCCGCGTTCGCATGACAGCCGCCGCTGCAGAAAAATTTCGCCCAACACGAACGGCATTTCGGCTTGTTCAACACGTGCGATTCACGGAAATATTTCGGCCAATGTCGCGCCGATTCGCTCACGCCGTCGAAAATGTTGCCGAGCTTGTAACGTTCGCGCCCGACGAATTGATGACACGGGTACAAGTCGCCGTTTTCCGCCACGGCAAAATATTCGTGCCCCGCGCCGCAACCGGAAAGTCTTTTTGCGACGCAAGGGCCGTTCGACAAATCAACGTTGAAGTGGAAAAAATTAAATCCGCGCCCGTTACGGTGACGCTCAAGATAAAATTCGGTCAAACGGTCGTACTCGTCACGAATTCGCGGCAGATCGTCAACGGTCAACGCAAGCGGCGAATCTTTCAGCACGACAGGTTCAACGGACACAATGTCGAAGCCCGCGTCGCAGATATTTTCCACGTCCGCCGTGAAGTCAAGGTTGCGTTTGGTGTACGTGCCGCGCAGATAATAATTTTCGCCGCCGCGAGCTTTGACGACGCGTTGAAAATTTTTCAGCACACGGTCGTAACTGCCCCGTCCGCCGATATCGGGTCTCATGGCGTCGTGAACTTCGCGCCGCCCGTCCAAACTCAACACGAGCGAAATGTTGTTGTCGTCGAGCCACGCGGAAATTTTTTCGTCGAGCAACATGCCGTTGGTCGTCAACGTCAGCTTGAAAATTTTGCCCGTGTCGCGTTCGCGTTGACGGACATATTCGGTGACGGCTTTGACCGTGCGGAAGTTAAGCAACGGTTCGCCGCCGAAGAAATCAATTTCGCAGTGCTTGCGGATGCCCGAATTTTTGATGATAAAATCGACCGCCGCACGCCCGACGGTTTCCGACATAACGGCACGGTGACCGAAAGTGCCCGCGTCGCCGAAACAATATTTGCAGCGAAGGTTGCAATCCTGCGCGACCATGAGACAAAGACTTTTGACGACGCCGCGACTTGCAAAAGTCGGAACTTCGTCAATTTCGGGCGCGAAAAGTTCACCCGCGTCAATCAGCTGATGAAGTTCGTCGAGCACTTCGGAAATTTCTTCGGCGGGATATTTCGATTTGAGCTTGTCGACAACCTGCGCGTCGTTGATACCGTCGAAATCGTCAAGAATTTCAAATGTAAGTTCGTCGACGAGGTGAACCGCGCCGCTTTCCACGTCGAGCAAAATGAAATCGTCGCCCTGCTTGAATTTGTGTATCATTCGATGCCTCCGTTGTAAGTGGCTAGTGGCTAGTGGACAGTGGCTAGTGAAAAATTTCT
Organism: Selenomonadaceae bacterium; assembly: GCA_017479925.1. Classification (GTDB taxonomy): domain Bacteria; phylum Bacillota; class Negativicutes; order Selenomonadales; family Selenomonadaceae; genus Quinella. The sequence goes on from JAFVBP010000210.1 coordinate 9,577, forward strand.
AACCACTAACCACTAACCACTAACCACTAACCACTAAGCACTGACCACTAACCACTAATTCGCATTGTCCGCCAAACGCAAAAGTTTCAGCTCAAGCGGGTCGTCGTGTCGCGGCGGCGCGTGATGTTTGGCGATGATTTTCGCTTCCTTGAACAAGCCGAGCCGCTGAAGTTTCTGCGCGCCAAGTTCCGCGTGATGATGATAAACGTACAGCGCACGGTTGCCGTTGAGTTCCAAACGTTCGGCGAATTTCGGAGCCAACGTAGTCACCAGCACGGCGAAAACTTTGCCTTTGACGGTCAAATCGCCCGCTCTGCGTCCCGTGTCGTGAAGTAACGCGCAACGAATCAAAAATTCGCGATCAACGCCGCGTTTGTCCTCGATAACCAGCCGTTCAATCGTGTACGCCGTGCGCAGGCTGTGGCATTGGTCGGCGACGCTCATTGCGAAAAAAATTTTCTGTTCGTCGGGCGACAGGTGCGCGGCGATATATTTGCCGTCGTCGACAGTCACTCGCGCCGTCAACGCACGCACGAACTGCCAAATTCGTCCAAAAACACTCATATCCGTAAGTCAAACTCCGTGAAAATTTTTTGCGTCAACATGGCACCCCCTGTAATATTCGAGCCGCGAATTTGATTGTGACGCTTAAACGTCGCGTTGCCTCATTCGACGTAAATCAGCTCCGAACAATTTTTTGTCGCGCAGGACGTTTCGGCTTGTGTGTGAGTTTGCGCCGTCAACGAAAGTTCAACGACATTGCCGTCCGTGCGAAGTTCGTTGGCTCTGCGAATTGCCGCGTCTTCAAAGCCGGTTGCGTAGCCGACAAAAATTTTCCGCGCCGCCGAAGTTTCCGTGACGCCTTGAAATTTGCGTGCGTCAAGAATTCGTTCAATGCCGACGGCGAAACCCGTCGCGGGACAGGCGACGCCGAAATCTTCCAACATGCGGTCGTAACGTCCGCCGCCCGCCAAAGAGTAGCCGACACCCGCCGCGTAAGCCTCGAAAACCATGCCGGTGTAATACTCGAAATCGCGAATCAAGCCCAGGTCGAAAGAAATTTTGTCCGCGACGCCGTAAACTTCCAGCAGGCGATAAATCTCCGCCAAATTGTCCAAAGCCAGCCGACTGCGTTCGTTTCGGGCAATTTTTTGAGCCGCCGACAAAATTTCAGCTCCGCCGCGAAGTTTCGGAAGTGCTTTTAAGTTCGCGTCGACGGGCAATTTTTCCAACGCAACCAAGTCGTGACGTTCAAGCGCGGATTTAATTTCGGATTGAATTTCGGGCGACAAATCTTCCGTCAGAGCCGCCGCGAAGTCAACCTGTCCCAAGCAGATTGTGAAGTCGCGAAGTCCCGCCGCCTGCAAAGCTTGAGCCGCCAAAGCGACAACTTCGGCGTCGGCAAAAGCGTTCGACACGCCCAAAAGTTCGACGCCCGCTTGATTGAATTCGCATTGACGGCCGGGCTGATTTTGTCGGAAGCGGAAGACGTTTGCGACGTACGAAAGTTTCAGCGGCAACGGTGAATTTTTGAGCCGATTGACCGTCAGTCGCGCTATCGGCGTCGTCATTTCGTGACGCAATGCCAACGTGCGGTTGTTGCGGTCGAACATTTTAAACAGGTGCGGCTCAATCGCCCGTCCGCTTGAAGTCGTCAACGTTTCGAGATATTCCATTGTCGGGGTAACAACTTGCTCGTAGCCGAAACTTGCGAACAGTTCGGCGATTTTTCTTTCGACAGCGCGCAAAGTCGCCGCCTCGGAAGGCAAAAAATCTTGCGTGCCGTAAGGTGTCTCCAAAAGTCTCGTCATGCGTCAAACCTCCGAATTGTCGGGTATCTCGTTCGCCAAAATTTTGCGAACCTCGTCTTCGGTCAAGTGAGTGCCTTTGGCGAGAATTCTAATCATTGAGCCGTCCGCCCACATCTGCGAAATTTCTTCTTCGGGCAATTGCAACTGCATGTACTCCAACATGAATTTCGGGTTGCGTTTGACTTGTTGAACGGCATCGTCAAGTCGCTCGACGAAAGATTTTGTTGTCGGGGTTTTTGTCTCGTCCAATGTAAATCACCTCAAATTTTGTGACGAATCAGTCTGCGTGTCGTCCGCTAAAATTTTGTAAACTTCCGCTTCGGTCAAGCCCGTTGCTTGAAGGATGAATTTAATCGGCGTGCCGACCGCGAACAGATTTTTAATCATCGCGATTCGCCCTTGTGCACGTCCTTCGGCACGTCCTTCCGCACGCCCTTGTGCACGTCCTTCCTCAAGTGCTTCCGCCCGCGCTTCTTCACGCGCATCCGCCCGCGTTTCTTCCAAGAAAAGTTGCAGATTCATGTATTCCAACCTCGTTTCCAAACTGTACTTCACTCTGTTGACGACGGCGTCAAGTTTGGTGACGAATTCGCCCGAAACTTTGCCGTACTGGACATAATCCGCAAACGCTTTAAGATCGCCGTGCACGTCGTCCAAAAGACCCTTCGTGTTGAGGAAAATTTTCGCCGTGCCGTCGTTGAGTTTCAACGTCGCGTCTTGATCGCAGGTTTCGCGGAAAGTGTAAAGGTGTCGCCCCTTGCCGAAAAAATCGAACGGGCAGATGAAAATTATGTACGACTCGCCCAACTTGTTGAAATCTTGCCCGCGCTTGAGCTTGTCCAGGTCAATCATGCTTGATAGTAGCGAATTCGTTTGGCAAGGTTGCGATTGCTTGAAACTTGCATTTCGACATCGAAGACGCGGTTGCAATTCGGTTCCTCGACGTAAACATCAAGTCGAATGCCGCGTGCGTCGAAACGTTCTTACAAAGATTTTTCGCGTTCAAGCCAACGCAGGTCGGTTATCTTCACGCGCAAAATCATTTCGAGCAGTTGCCGGCACAAGTCGGGCGCAAATTCCATCGACTTGCTGAAAAGATAGTTGTCGCGAATCGTGAGACTTTCCCACTGCGCAAAAAATTTTTCGTTGGTCATTGAATCACCTCGTTCATGGAGCCTGTGCGATTGCGTGTCAAGCGCGACGTAAATCGAATCTCGTCAAATTTCGTAACGAATCAAAAGCGCGTCCCTGAAAGTGTCGGGCGCATCGGGATTTTTTACGCGAATTTTCGCAAGCCTCAAGCCGTCGCAGTCTTTTGCCTAAGCGAAGATTTTGCGACCGTTGTCGAGTTGATGAAATTTTTCGCGGTTGATTATGCACATGAAGCTGAAATTTGCATGCGGATTCGGTCGGCAAACGTAGCGAAAAAAACTCCACGGGTTTTCGACGTGCCACATGCCGTAAAGTTTAAGATACGTCGCGCCCGTCGGGTCAACCGTGTTGATTCGGGCAAGTTCGCGGGTGTACGGGAAGCGTGCGGCGCGAATCTTCGCGATTAATTTTTTCAACTCGTAATTGAGACCGCTGTAATATTTTTCGCCCGCGCAGTAGTCGACGCCGTAAATCATGCACAGATGAATCAACTGCCGCCGTTTGAGCGCGCCGACGACGTAAACGACATCTTTTTCGTAC